>CAZJBZ010000040.1:6296-17859 GCA_964543975.1 uncultured Spirochaetales bacterium | reverse complement strand
ACAGCCTCTTTCAAAATAATGGTTTGTGGCAATTGCATAAATTTCAATTATTCATAATGTAAGCATCTATTTTTTTTACATCTATAAAATAGTTATTTTTGTAATTGCCTCTATTGTGAAAGGAATTTAAAAGATAAGAGGTGCGGATAATAATGTCAACCGAAACGCTTTTACATTCAGCATTTGCTGTAATTTGAACTAAGTAACACCTTCTCAAACGACGATAAAAAAAGTGACGGCTTATGTAATTCCACAAGTCGGTACTTTAAGAGAGGGGATGCAGAAGATAGATGATCGGACCCCCGATGAGAACATTTTTGTCGATATAAAAATGGTGCCTTTAGGCGAAGAGATTATGCGAGCGGCCCTTGATACACTCGCTCGATTTATTAAAGAAACGTGAGGCTCCCGTGCAATGAAGATTTTGCACGTATCTCCCTTCATTAATAATAGATTATTCCCGAGTTCCGAAGTCCGAACAGAATGGTGATTGCCATCATTCCGAGAGAAACAGCGCCGACGGTACTGTGCGACCTTCCTCAATCCTTTGGGTTTTACCCGGCTTCTGTACACAAGCCCCGCAGAGAGAGGCGTGAAAGTGGTGTTTGTTTGACCAAATGGACCTCATTGTGTACTATCATGATAAATCCACACAAGGAGAATCCATGAAAATAAGAAAACGTGTCATAAAATTTTCCCTTTCGATTATCACTGCACTGTTTGTGCTTACCGGCTGTTTACCCGGCTCAATGGGCGGCGCACGACAGCAAACATTTGTCACCAATCCGGTGTTTCATCCGACGAAAGACCTCATTGCGTTCGTCTCCAACATTGATGGTGACGCGGACATTTTTTTGGTACGAAGTAACGGATCGGACCTGAAGCGTCTTACCGACAATCAGGCGACCGATATCAATCCGGTATGGTCCCCCGACGGAGAACGGATCGTCTTCGTCTCCGACCGAAACGGGGAATTCGAACTCTTTCTCATGAATGAAGACGGTTCCGCGCAGAGCGCTATTCCGATTGATATGCAGAGCATGGCCGCCGCGCAGCCGAGGCAGCGATAGCCGACGGAAGAGGGCCGACGGAACCACCTGTCCCTATTTGCAAGAGATTTGGGTATTAGTCCAAACGGTGACAGGACATTTCGAAAACCTTGATTCCTTCATCGTTAAAAAACATTTTCAGCTCTTCAATCGCCTTTTGTATTTTTTCAGCTTCATCCTCATCGCAGTAAACGATGAGGATGAAGTTTTCCTCCGGCCAAACATGATCACCCATTCGAGGGCCCGAGTTTCCCACTCCATGAACAACCGGTAGTTTGGTGTAGTAATGAACGATATTATTCCGTTTGAAAATATCGAACATATCTTCTTCTATGGATCTGTTTCCAATTATTTCTAAACGCTTCATGCCTCTTCTTCCTTTTCAATCTGCTCCTTCTTCTGAGCGTCAATCCTTGCAATTCTTTTCGCCTCACTTTTGGCCTTCCGTTTCGCGGTAAAATTATTGACCAAGGAATAGATTACCGGTACGAGAAGGAGGGTCAGAACCGTGTTGACGGTCAAACCTCCGATGACCGTTTTTCCGATCGGCTGTACCAGTTCGGAACCTTCACCTTTGAAAAACGACATCGGGATGAGGGCGAGAATGGTAGTTAATGTGGTCATAAGGATGGGGCGCAGCCTGTTACCTCCCGCCTCAATACAGGCATCATTCACCCTCAAACCCCGTTTTCGAAGCAGATTGGTGTAATCCACGAGGACAATTCCGTTGTTGACGACAATGCCGACCAGCATAACAAGCCCGACAGCCGTAAAGAGGCTGAACGTCTCTCCGGTGAGAACATTCATAAAAATGACCCCTATCAAGAGAAGCGGCATTGTAAAAAAGATGATAAACGGGTCCAAGAACGATTCAAACTGACTTGCCATGACACCGAAAACAAGGAAGACGGAAATAATGAGAATAATAACGAATTTTACCCCGTACTCCATTAAGTCCGCGTAATCACCTGAGAACTCGATAACGACATCTTCATCCGCGGGAATCTCTTCCGCGATCAAGTTTCGGATATTCATCTCCACCTTATCCAGATGCGCTCCCGGTACTATTCCCCCTGAAACGTGAATGGTACGGGTTTGGTTCTCTCTCCTAATATTAATAGGACCGGTGGTCTTTTCCACCTGGGCGATACTGGCTAATGGGATACTGTCTCCCATGCTGTTGATGACGAATATTTTATCGATATCGGGTATTTCATCGCGGTCCTCCGGTGCAACAATCACCAAAATATCATACTCGGAACCGCCCTCTCGAAACTTCGATGCCGTAATCCCGTCGATGTTCGCTTTAATCTCCTGTCCGATTTCGTATATGGTCAGCCCAAGCGAGTAAGCTTTATTCCGATCGATCACAATCTCCGCCTGAGGACGCCCTTCTTTGAGGTTTATGGAAGGTTCGGTAACATCCGGCACTTTCGCCTCAAGAAGAGCTTTGATACGTTCCGCAGTCGCCTTGCCCTTTACCAGATCGTTCGATTTTACCAAAATATCTATTGGATTTGTACCGAAACCCATGCCTCCGCCTGAAAATGAAAAGACGGCCCCGGGAAAATCGTTGAAGTAAGAACGGAGTTTCTGTTTCACGGTTGTGGAACCATCGATCCGCTCCTCATATGAGGGGAGTGTTATGGTCAAGCTGCCTCGGTGGGCCTGCGACGCACCGAGAAACCCGAAAAACCCTCTCTCTCCGGCGGAAACGATAATGTTTTCATACCCTTTAATCTCTTTTTGAACGACCCGCTCCAACTGATGCATCACCTCTTTCGTTACATCCAACTTAGTGCCGATCGGCAACTCTACGTTTACTGAAACGGAATCTTCTCCCATAGTCGGCATCAATTCAAACCCAGCGACCGGAATAAATGCCAAGCTGAATATTAAAAGGAGAAACATGAAGATAACCACTAACCAGCGTATCCTCAAGACGAACCGCAGAATTACCTTGTAGATAGTGTCCAATCCGTTGAAAAACCATCCCATCGCGTTATCTAAAACTCTGAACGGTCCGCGTAACGGCCGCTGCTTTCGGGATGATATAGGGAGGTACTTGCTCGAGAGAACGGGGACCAAGAAGATAGCCACGACGAGCGACGAAACCAAGGCGATAACAACGGTAAAAGCGAGTCCGCTTATCATCTCTCCGATCATATCCAGTTGGTTTTTAAACATCACCAGGGGTGCGAAAACGGAGAGGGTGGTCAACGTTGAGGCCATGATCGCGTTGAGCATCTCCTGAGAACCAAGGACGGCGGAAGCAGTCAGTTTCGACCCCTTCTCCCTGTAACGGAATATGTTCTCTAAAATAACGATCGAATTATCGACCAGCATACCTACCCCCAAGGCGAGTCCCGCGAGGGTCATCATATTGAGGGTAAGGTTGAAGAAATGCATGAACATGAGGGTTATAACGATGGAAACGGGGATGGAAAGCCCGACGATGATGGTGCTTTTAATGCTGCGCAGAAAGACAAAGAGTACGATAACAGCGAAAAGTCCGCCTAATACGGCGGAAGAAGAGACCTGCCGAAGAGAAGCACGAATGATTTTCGTTGTGTCACTGATCACCGAAACCTGTAATCCGGTCGGAATCTCCCGGTTGATTTTTTCCAAACGGGCAATAACATTGTCCGCGGTCCTTACCGAGTTTGTTCCGCTCTGCTTCTGGACCGTTATGTAAACACCCGGTTCTCCATTGATGATGACCGAACTCTGTTCTTCTCGATAGCCGTCATAAATATTGGCAATATCCCGTAACCTCACAGTCTTTAAACTGCTCTCGGGATTCATCCTGGAAGGAGGTGCTCCCTTGTAGGCTATGACGGTGTTTTTGATCTGTTCAATACTTTTATATTCACCCGAGGTTTGCACGAGGTAGGTTTTGGTCCCCTCCGTTATGCTTCCGGCACTGATCTGCACGTTCTGCCCCCTCATCATGTTTGCAACCTGATTGAGGGTCAGATCGTAGGCGGCCAAACGGTCGTGAGGGACCTCCACTCGAATGACTCTGGACCGTCCTCCCGAGATGCTGGTCATGGCTACCCCTTCAACCTGTTCAAGCCTGGGTTGGACGATCTTTTCGGCAATTTCGCGCAACTCTTCGGGGGTCCTGTTTCCGGTGATAATGAGATTGAGAATCGGCAGCATCGAGGGATCGAATTTGAAAATCTGCGGAGATTCGGCATCCTCAGGCAGATATCCCCGGACAAATTCCAGTTTGTCCCGAACATCGTTCGATGCTTCCGCCATGTCGGTACCCCAGGTAAACTCGATCTGAATTTGACTTGAACCTTCCGAAGAGGTAGAGGAAAGATTCTCGATATTTCCTACGTTGCTTAAGACCCCTTCGAGCGGCCTGGTCACCGATTTCTCCACCTCCTCGGGACCCGCACCGGGATAATCGGTAAAAATAATCAACACGGGAGGATCAATTTCGGGATAGAGATCTATGGCCAAGTCTGATGCTGAATAGATTCCAAGCCCGACAAGAATGATAAAAATAATCGCAATCATGGTCGGACGGCTAACAATAGTCTTCGGTAAACTCATACGATCAACTCCCTATTCAATGACATCCCGCGATTCCAACGGCTGGACCTCATCGATCACTTTGATCTTTGAACCATCCGCCAATAATGTTTGACCACGGATCACGACCCTTTCATCCGGTCCCAATCCCTCAACAATTTCGACTTTATTATCGATTTGGATCCCCGGAGTAACGCTTCTGCGTTCGGCGGTATTATCGTCCCTTACTACAAAGACATAGTAGGCACCGTACCGTTTTACCAAACATTCAACCGGTATTTTTACGATACCGCTCTTCTGTTCGGTAATGATCTTTATCTCAGCAAACATTCCAGGTTTAATTCTGCGGTCGTATGAAGAGAAATTTAAGGTGACCGCGAGGGTCCTTGACTGAGGATCGACAATAGGGCTTATTTCAGCGACCCGTGCTCGAAAGACCTCGTCGGGAAAAGCCGCGAAATAGAGAAGCGCGTTTAAGCCGTACTTCATTTTAGAGATATACTTTTCGGCGATATAGGTGCGCAGCTGCTTCTCATTCGTCCGGCTGATTTTGGCAATGGGTACCTGTTGGGTAATGGTCGCTCCGACATGAACAGGGACCTCAATCACGGTTCCGGCGATGGGCGATTTGACGGGACTGGCAACAAATTTCATACCAGGTTTGGAGGGATCGACTTCCGCTATGACCTCGTCCTTCTCCACGTAGGAGCCTACTTCGATATTCAATACGGATAGTTTCCCCATAGTGTCGGCGTACACATCGACGCTCGCTTTGGTGACTACTTCGCCTGTCAATTCTATATAATCGATAATTTCGCCTTCTATCGATGTCGTTGTGTTGACGGCGAAAACGGTCTCCGGTTCCTCTTCCTGCTGCTGCATCTGCTCCCCACCGGAAGCTCTGCCTCCCCCGAACCCTTCGGGAAGCCGCTCCTTCAATTTTTCACATCCACCGAACCACAAGAGAGTAAAAACGGTGATAATCGGTATCAGCAGTTTCCTTTTACTCATAGTTTCTTTCCTTTATCTCTTTAATCGAAACATTCAGAGCGTACTCCAAATCCAGCAATCCGGCGCTGTAATTATACTTTTCCGCGAGTAATTTCACCCGTGCGTCCCGCAAATCATCCTCAGCGTCTTTAACTTCCAATAGTTCTCTGTTCCCGGCGTTATACGCCTCTTCGGCCATATCGTATGCCCTCTTCGCTAAATCGACATTCATTTCCATCGCTTCAATCGATTCGAGCGATTTTTTCATCTTCATCACCGTTGTCTCGATTTCCAGCTCCGCGCCTCGTACCGCCTGCATCAGGCCGGTCTGCATCTTTTCGATATTGTCTTTTGTGTTCGCAAGCTCCACCCACGTGGAGGAAAACGGCAGCAGCTTCTGCAGCGGAACGGAGACGGTAATTCCGAACATACCGCTTCGCTGGGCCCAGTCGTTTTCCACATCCTCGAACCAAGGGTCCTCGAAAGGATCGTTCGCGAACGCAGGATCGAAGGAGAGTGTCAATGCTACCGAGGGGGTCATTCCGGCTATGGTAACATCCCTCGAATTGCGTAATATTTCCAGCTGCTTTACCAGCGATTGAATGTCGAGCCGGTTTGTGATGTAGGCATCGATGAGCGGGTCCGCCTTTAAAGCAATCGGCTCCGCCTCAATTGAACCTTCCAAATCAATATCCACCCTGTTCGGAAGACCGAGTTGTTGTTTGAAACCCAAGAGCATCGATTGATACCCCACCAGCATATCCTCTAATCCCGGTCTCATGTTCTCTAAGGCGACTTGGGCCCTCAGCTTATTGTATTCCGACACGAGACCGTTCTCATAGTTGATCCTGGCCTGTTCGTAGCGGTCTTCGGCAGTAGCAATTTTTGCCCGCATCAGTTCAATCTGTTCTTTCATCAGCAGTATGTTGTAAAACTGTTTCTTAACGTCTCGGGCAAGTTTCTTTTTTGCCGTTTCCAAGCTGAGCCTTCCGGATTCGTAATCGAGAATGGTGGCTTTTATTCCAAAAACGAGCTGCGCAGAGAGCATCAGACTCATCGAAAGACTGGTACTCAAGTTCCAGGTGTGGGGAATCTCCTCTTCAACCTGCATCACCGCTCCGTACATATTTTCAGGCAGCTCATTGGTTGGAACAACGAAATCATACACTCCAGCTTGGTCCAGCATTGTCGAAGGTACACCGACTAGAGGTGTTGTAGGATCCAAAGGATTTTGTGGCGTCCCTACGCCGTAGATGCCGCCTTGTAACTGGTTAGTGGGAATAACATAATCGTAATATCCATACTCCTCCAGGTCCTCCGCGGAGACCGGGACCAGCGCTTCATAAGTGCCGGGGGCCTTATTCATCCGGGAGAGGGTCCCGCTCACACTTATCGTAGGATAAAAATAGTTGAACACGGTATTTTTCGTTCTTCGTTTGACCCTGAGGGTAATGGTCTCCGATTTAATGTTCAAATTACGGGCCAGGGCGACATCCACTGCCGAATCAACGGTAAGCTGAACCGTATCACCCTCTATAAGAGGTTTTATACCGCCGGCCTGCCCCTCTTCGGCCGGAGTTTTCATTTCCGCGTTTTTTTCCGAAGCATTTTGAGCCTCTTCAATTTTCGTCAATTCGGCTTTCGTCCGCTCACGCCGTTTTTCCTGCAGCTTTTCTTCTTGTGCCCCTCCGGCCGGTGCCGTTTGCAGTACGAAAAAAAACAGCACTACTCCATACATCATGGTTCCTGACATTTTCTTCATTTGTCCTTTCCTCCAATTCCATAAAAAAAACAGTGATAGAGAATAGTTGCGCGTTTGAATATCTCAGCATGATTGAACCCGCCCTTAAAAGAATTCATTATTTCTCTCACAATCTGCATGTTGTAGAGCGAAACCAAAGATTTCGGATGTAATCCGTATCTTTCCGGTGAAAAACTTTTCATCTCCTCTTCTATGAACGCAAAACTGTTTTCCAGTTGATCGAGGTCCGGTTTCTGCATATTGATTCTAATCCCTTGAAGCCGGATCCAATTGAACGTTGTTAGAAGAGCAGGATTTTTTAAAAGGTAGCTGGTGACCACTAATAAATAACAGAAAAGCCGATCCTTGTGATCATGGAACTTTGACTTTCTCTTTTCATAGAGTGTTTGGATTTGGTTTCGTTCCCGTTCCAGTAGTTCCGAAAACATCGCTTCTTTATTCTTAAAATAGAAATAGAGACTGCTCTTTCTCATATTGAGTTGTGAAGCAATTTTCTCGAGCGTGGTATTCCATAGACCGTCCGCGGCCACCGTGTCGGCGATGGCGGAGAAAATTCTGTCCTGAGGCAGCAGCTCTTCATCTTTTACCTCACATATCCGCAATAAATCCTTCCAATCGATGTCCGATTCATGTTCATGTCCGTAGATTCCGTTTAAGGTAAAGGCGACGGCATTGTTTATTACCTGTTCCGCCTCCGTTTTTCCAATCGGTCTGTTTTTATGCAGAAGGAGAGAGAGCCAAAAAGTGTGGATTGTAACGAGAAACCCTATCTCTACAGGATAAACCCCGTTTTTCTCCTCAACCGCCCCACTCTTTCCTAAAAAGATCTGAAAACTGCCGATAATACGCCGCACCATCTTTAGAAAAGGTTCTCCCGCCAATTCCTGCTGCTTGGCGATAAACAGGATGAAAAACATAAAATACTCAGGCCTTCTTAAAAAATAGGTAAAAAAAAATGAATAAAACCGTTCTAAGGCCGCTTTTAAGGAAGGGTGGGGAATTTCCTTTACAAAATCCTCCGCTACGTTTAGATACTCGGTCAGTACTTGTTGTTTCATTTCCTCCAAGAGGTGGTCTTTATTCTTAAAATGTCTGTAAAGCGCTGTTTTCGTAACACCTAATCGTTTTGCCACGGCGGCTAAACCGGTAGTGGTGAAGTTCGTTTGGCCCCATTCAAGAAAGGCGGCTTGGAGTATGGCGGCTTTCGTAAGTTGTGGAGACTTCACTTCCGTTTTCCTTTTTCCGGTAAGGCGATCGCAGTATAGTCCTAATTTGCAAGAGGCTTAGGTTACCGAACGGTCGGTAACTGAAAAATAACAATAGAACCGTCCAGTGTCAACAAAAAGGGTTTTTTTTCCGTAACGAACCATTTATAATAGGCTGAGGCACGAGGGTATGGACGAGTCAAACCAAAAAATTATTGTTACTCCTTCATTTACTGTGCTGCGTCGTTGCAACAAGGCACTATTCGACAGCACGGATGAAACCGAATATATGAAACGAATATGCGATATTATTGTTACGGTGGGAGGATATGAGGGAGCACTCATCTGGCTCAAAGAGGGGCCCGGATTGGATACCTCCTTTTCCGGAAGTCTACAAGCATATTCAGGTTTTCACGGGCGGATCGTCTTCGACGTGGAAACGTTTATCAATTCGCATGCCTCGGAGAAGATTCTAAACGCATTCCAACATAATCACGCGATTATCTACAATTCAAAAAGTGAAGCACAGGAATTATCCGATAGAGAAGATAAACTACAAGGACTTTTCCCTTCCCTCTCTTCATTAATACTGTTACCACTTTCAAGCGCCGGAAAATTTCTCGGCTTTTTCGCTATAGGGAGCAGACATGAAAAGGTCTTTCAACCCGCGGTAGAAGAGTTTCTTAAAGAAATTTCAATGGAATTGTGGTTTGGCGTACAGACAATGCGTTCGGAGAAGACGAGGAAAATTACGGAAAACGCACTGAAAGAAAGAATGAGGGAATTACAGGGGCTTTTTTCACTCAATACGCTTGCGGACAGCAGCAAACCGATACCTCGGATGCTTACGGAATTCGTACAAGACGTGTTACCGGAAAGCATGCATCAACCTGATAAAATTATTGCAACGATCGAACTGGATGGTAAAACCTTTTCCAACAGATCGAAAAAGATCAAAGAACAAACTCCATACCTATCCGCCCCTATCATTATAAACTCGCGGATGCGAGGAAAGTTGTTGATCAGTCATACTGGAACTCAACCGAAAGAAGAGGATGAATATGAATCGAAGCTCATTCTCGCCTACGCGGATAAGTTAAGCAAATATCTGTCTCGCTTGGAGGCGACCAAACAGTTGTCCGAACGCGGAGAGCAGATGAGGAGGATATTGGACAGTCTGCCCGACATGATATTTCAACTCGATGAAGAGTTCACTATTATTTGGGCCAACCGGAAAGCGTTGGAAGTCAATGATGAAGCAATTGGAAAGCATTGTTACGAAGCCTACTTCAATCAATCCGAAATATGCAGTAATTGTCCGTCATTAGATGCATTGAAAACAGGAGAGGTGCGTAAAGGAAGCGTCTATTTTAAAAAAAAGAACGGCGGAGCGGAAGAGTCTCTTTGGGAAAATATCGGAGTCCCTTTAAAAGATAGTGCCGGAGAAACGGTCGGCGTTATCGAGATAGCAAGAGACGTCACCGACCATATGCGGGCGCAGGAGGACCTCAGAAATCTTTCCACTCATCTTCAAACTGTTCGAGAAGAGGAAAGGAGCACTATTTCTCGAGAAATCCATGATGAGCTCGGACAAAATCTTACCGCGTTAAAAATGGATATTTATTGGCTTAATAAACATCTGCCGGGCCCCAACAACACAATGAAGGATAAAACGGTAGAGATGCTTTCAATTGTTGATGATACGGTTTTGACCGTCCAACGAATCATGTCGCAGCTTCGTCCTATACTCTTGGATGATCTCGATCTGAACGCAGCGGTAGAGTGGGAAATGGAAGATTTTAAAAGTCGAACAGGGATCGACTATTCTCTCGATATGGCCGAATCAATCCGATATCTTAATAAAAAATTGGCGACAACACTCTTTCGAATATTCCAAGAGGCTTTGACCAACGTTGCCAGACACGCTGAAGCAACAAAGGTGGCGGTCCAGATAGAAAATGAGGAGAGCAGCGTTATCCTCTCAGTCGAAGATAACGGCCGCGGTATCGAAGAAACCAAAATATTCGGTAATCGGTCCTACGGTTTGCTTGGGATGCGTGAACGGGTATTATCATGGGACGGAGATCTTAACATCAGAAGGAAACCGAAAGGCGGAACGCACGTACAAGCCATCGTTCCTTATGTGACTATGGAGGAAACTTGAGAGTTCTAATTGCCGACGACCATGATCTGATACGTCGAGGGCTGAGACAAATTTTAACGGATGAATTAGAAATTCAACGAATTGATGAAGCAAAAGACGGGTGGGAAGTTCTCGAGAAAGTCAACACGGAGAAATACGATATTCTGATACTCGATATCTCGATGCCCGGAAAAAGCGGTATTGATATCCTGAAGGAGTTAAAGAAAGTTTCTCCTATTCCTTCTGTTTTGGTTTTAAGCATCCATCCCGAAGAGCAGTACGCGCTGCGGGTCATGAAAGAGGGTGCCTCCGGGTTCCTCAATAAGGGGGGAGCGTCGGAAGAGCTGGTCCGCGCGATTCGGCAAATCGCTGCCGGTAATCGCTATATTACACCAACAATTTCGGAACAGTTACTGCAGGATTTCGATCAAAAGGAAGAGCCCCTCTATCATCGTCTCTCGACCAGGGAATACCAAGTCATGCTCCTTCTCGCCTCGGGGAAAACAGTGAAAGAAATTTCAGAGACACTGTTTCTGAGTGTGAAAACCATCAGTACCTATCGCTCCCGCGTCTTGGATAAGCTCAATCTGGAGAACAATGCCAGACTGATGCAGTACGCGGTTAAGCACCATCTCATTGAAACATAAAGAGTTGAGTGGTTGAAGAAAACTATGTACGCTTTTTCCTCTCTTCCATCAATTTGTAGGACAAACACCGACAAAAAAATCAGACAAACACCGATACTCACAAGCCGTTCGTTTTAGTAAAGTTATACCTGATTAGAGGAGGGATAGCAGCCTGACAATACTCGTAGCCGACGATTCGGCACTCATGAGAGAGCGGCTCGAAACGATGCTGTCGGAAATTGATG
>CAZJBZ010000040.1:0-6286 GCA_964543975.1 uncultured Spirochaetales bacterium | reverse complement strand
ATGGACACTTTAACAAAGATAGAGATTGAGCGGCCGGACATCGTTATTCTGGACATTAAAATGATCGGTGGAAACGGAATAGATGTTTTGAAATCAATCCGGGAACACGGCATCGATTCAACGGTTATTATGTTTACCCACTATCCCTACCCACAATATGAAAAGGCGTGTATGGAAGCCGGGGCCGATTATTTTTTCCATAAGGCAACTGAATTCGAACAGATGATGGATACCATACAAACGTTGAGGAAGATAAAAAAATGAACTGCTTTTCGGCAATGACGGATTTTACTTCGCAATCAGCCGGTCTAACCGAATTTAAAAAACGTATTTTTCAGAGGAGCAACCCCAAACCCCACCTCCTGAAGACAAACCAATATCTGCTCTCTAGTAGATTTCTTTTCCAAAGAGAAAAAAGTAAAAAAGTGACCTTGATTGTGAATTTTCCGTTTACTGCCGAAGCAGTTTTTTTATGCATTTAAAAAAGTTGATGTAAAATCCAGCTTGCCCGCGGTCATGGATACCATGACCGCGGGCATTATTTTTAAAAGTGAGCTTCTTACAAAATAGAGTTGTGAGGCACTTGCAAAAATTTCAATTAGTTTCGTTGTTTTTATGCTTGTCCGGGACTATGCAAGCCGTTTGATACTCCCCGGGTGGATAAATTCCTTGGACAGGAGGTTTTCATAAACTCGGGCAGAAAAATTTCTCTGCTGTCATTCCGAAGACGTTTAAGGAGCTTTTTGTTGTTCGCTATCCAGAGTCGTAAGGTGATATATCCGTATAATTGAATTGCCGCTACTGTAAACCGTCCCCTTACAATCCATGAAAAAATGTTCCCGCTCGAGTAGAACTTCTTCATCGCCGAAAGCATCCCGTTCTGCAGCTCGTACGGCGTTATTTTCTTCGGAAGGTAAACGGCATTAAAGGCGTCGTACTTCGACCAGTCGTCAGAGAGAATTCGATTCTCCGCTTCAAAAGTGTGATACTGATGAGAACCGGGAAGGGGAGTGAGGATGAGGAACTGGACTGTTTCCAGTCTGACCTTCTTAGCGAACGCCACAGTCTGCCGGAACGTCTCATTCGTGTCGGCATCCGATCCGAAGACAAACATTCCATGGATTTTCATTTTACGTTTATGAATTTCATCAATCGATTTCATGATATCTTCCACATTCTGCTTTTTATTGTAAAGTTCCAATGTTTCGGGATTGATCGATTCGAATCCGATAAAGAGAGTTGTAAATCCCGCTCTCCGCATTAAATCTAACAATTCAGAGTCCTTTGCTATGTCGGAACGGACCTGGGCGGAAAAATGCTTAACATGGTGGGTCGTTCCATATTCTTCGATAATCCTTCTCAGCAGAGCCTTCGCCCGTTTTCTATCCGCAGTGAAATGATCATCATAAAAGAAAATGAAATGTTTCTCCGATTTTCCTAAATCTTCCATAATCTTGTCGATCGATCTCATCCTGTACCGCTTTCCAAACATTGGTGTCACGGAGCAAAAACTGCAATCGTAAGGGCACCCTCGCGACGTCATGGAGACCCCAATCGTTAACTTATACGATTCGAATAGGCTCCAATTCGGAGAAGGAACTTTGTCCATATCGGGTTTCTTTTCCGCAATTGGATTGTGCACAATGCCGTGGTCCGACCTATAGGTGAGTCCCGCCAACTCTTCCACGGAAGCTTTCCCGTTCAATGCGTCAAGAAACGGTATAAATGTCTCGTCAGCCTCACCTCGAAAGACGTAGTCCCCTTCCGAGAGCGCTTCTTCAGGCCGGAACGTCGCATGAACACCCCCGAAAACAACGGGCCGGTAAACGCCCTGTCCGGCATTCAGAGCGCGGACCATCTTTGCCAAGCGGTATCCTTCGGGGGCTGTAGAGGTAGTAAGAGAAAAACCGACAACATCAGCCCATTCAATATGTTCCCGATTCAATGCGGTTGCCTCACAGTAGACCAGCTTGACATTGTATCCGGCATTCTTTGCTAAAGTGCCCAACATCACGATTCCGAGACGGGGAATCTTGTAAAGAGTGAAGATATTAAAATCAGGTGATTTCGGTTCAACCAGTAGAATATTTCTAACCATATGTTTGTGCTCCTTCTGTTTTGTCTATTTATAACGACAAGGGTAATGAGAAAAAGTTGCAGAAAAACAGAAAAAATGGTACATTTTTTTTGCAACCATTTTCAGTTTCATCGTGTCGTAATAGAAAGGAGGCTTACCTATAATGTTGCTACAAACTGCATCGCAGGGGCTCGTTCCGTCAGCCCAAGTCGTTTTATCTATTTTACCGATAGTGGCGGTCTCGGTCTGTAGTGTTCTCCTTTTTTTCTATCTACTGTGGGAACACAAAAGAAGTAAGCTCTCTATCGAAAAGGGGATGAAACCGGAACCGAGGGGGTGGGATGAGAAACTACTGCTTATAGGAATAGTCTCTCTCTTTGTAGGGGCCGGTCTGTTTTTCTTTTTTCTCCTCTACAACGGATTGGATGAATCGCTGTTAGGCGGCATAATACCGACAATGGTAGGATTAGGCATCGTGACCTACTATCGCGTAATTTTACGGAAAAACCAGAGAAGCAGTGACAGGAACGGATGATAATGAACTGATTTCCCGCGTCCTGGAAGGGGACAACTCGGCATACCGGGAAATCGTTGAGCGCCACCAGGGGAAAATCTTTTTTCTCGGACTCAAATTTTTCCGTAATCAAGAGGACGCGGAAGATTTTTCTCAAGAGGTCTTTTTACAGGCATACAGACGATTAAATACCTTCGGGGGAAACGCGCCATTCTCAGCCTGGATTTATAGAGTTGGCTATAACTTGGCGATTAATAAGTACCGGGTGAAGAGTCGTGAAACAATCGATGAGAGCGTACTTGAGCCGATTGCTTCACAAGACATCCGGCCGGATGAGGGAATACTAAGAAAAGAAACGAAGGATATCATGAACAGTTGTCTTAAAAAACTTCCGGTCCTCTACAATATCATCGTCAAGATGCGATATTTCGACGGTTTGTCCTACCCCGAAATATCGGAAATAACCGAAATTCCGGTTAACACCATAAAATCGCATGTACGCAGGGCGAAGCAGCTTCTTATGCGGTTTATCAATAAAATACGAGGAACAGATAATGGAAAACAATAAAGAACAACAACCTATTGAAGAGGTCCTAAGCCGAATAAGATTTCCCGGAGAGGACGAACAGGCCATTCTCGACTATCTGGAATCGGTCCGTTTTCCGGACAGAGTAATGGAACGGATTGAGGAAGAACGGCAGATTGTACAGAAAACGGCCGTCTGGGTAGCATTCGCTCTTTTTAACCTCATGCTGATCGTTCTCTTCGGTATCGGAGGTACTGTCTACCCCTCCGTCCCCGCTGTTCCGGTCCCACTTAACAATTTTATTTTTCTTTTTTTAGGGATAACCTTCTTAGGAAGTGTAATCGGTATTGTTCTTTCACTTGACACAAAGTGGTTTCACAGGTTAATTCATAGAACATAGGCAGTTCCCCCTCCCGCTCTTCCCGCCTACTCGCTTGACCACAAGTCTCGAGAACGAGGTTTATGTCTGGTTTTTATCCCGAATGCAATCAAAACGTAGGCCAGATATGCGATAAACACAGCCCCTGTTAACCAATAGTAGAGCGGATTCCCATATCTATACCCATAGGCCGGAAGATCCACAATCAAGAGGTAGGGAATGGCAAACATAAACATCAATCCTGCCGCGGGGATGTAATCGGAAGCAGCCGGGGTTTTGAACTCCGGATCGATAACCCTTAATAGGGTCAGACCGGAGGGTAGCGTACCCGTTAGCGCTCCGTAAAGCAAGATAGTACGCTCAAACCTGAACGTATTGAACATCCGGGAACTGAACCAGAGATGAGTAATGAGGATAAAGAACCCGGAAAGGGCACCCATTATAAGGATCGGTATCCAATACCGCGCGACAACCGAAACCGAAATGGCCCCTATTGACGCGGCGACCATAAAATCGACCGAGAAACCGGCAGTCCGGGTAAGCGTCCCGGTCTCCAAAACGTGGTCTTGATTAAAGAGATAAATAAGCTTTCGTCCTAATAGACCGAAAAGGGCGGCAAAAATGAAGGATATCCCCCAGAGGCTCTCCGCCAGATTAATACCGAGAGGTCCTGTGAATGATAACAAAAAGGTGACCAATTGCAAGAAGAGAAAGGTAACAAGGTAGATCACCAGAACGATCGCCAAGTTGAAGGAGAATGATTCGATTGCTTCACTCTGGGTAGTCAAGTGGGCCCCTATGGGAAATTGATCGTCCCTTTTGTACAACCCGCTTCGATTGCTTGATTTCTGACCGGTTATATCACCCGGTCTTTTCACCCACCCTTTTCTTATGGCGATGTTGATGAGTATCATCCCTCCGAAGATGGCCCAGAAAAAGCCGATAGCTGCAAAGGTTAATCCGACGGAACCGGCGCCCTCAAATCCGTAAACCGGTGCTTCCCACTTCGACCCGATAGCGAAAGCTTGGCCGGGACCTAAGCAGAAACCCATGGGAATAAAAAAGCCGAATGTCGGGAAGAGATTGGGGAGAAATGTCTTTATAAGCAGAATGGTGATGAGAAAACCGAAAACACCCTGAAAAACATACTGGGAAAGAATAACCACAGAGGTTGAATAAGCCGAACCTTTAGAACCGGAGCCTTCGGAACGTTTTCGTAAACTCATGGCAACGAATGAAATATTAAGGAGATGAAAAACCATGTTTTCGAGAAAACCGGTGTCCATCCCGAAACGAGGGGCAACAAAAGTATAGAAAAAAAGAAGCAGAACACCGGCGGTTATGGAGTTGGGAATAAGAAAATTCTGAAAGAAGCGCATATTAGCGCGAAGTACCGTACCGATGAGCAGAGCGAATGAGACAATCCCCAGTTCGACGAAAACCATCCATTCAAAGTTCATGCAAATACTCCTACAAACAGAGAGTCAAAAAGCGTTTTATTATGACTCATTAAATAAAGAGAATCAATCTCTTTGAAGACTCTGCCCCAACCCCAAGGACCAGCGTTTAGAATTACTGAAGAGACTGGGCTGTTAAATAAGACGAAAAAGTTTACCAATGAAAAAGACATAGAAGAGAAGGAAAAGAGTACCCACCCAGCGATTTACTCTCTTTTCCATGGTTACCAGCACGGCAAGTGTGGTCGCTCCTAAAAACATTGGGATTGCGAAACTTCTAATATTGGAGGGAACGAATAATGGGCCTATCAATGCCGGTATACCGAGGACGGCCATCGTATTAAAGATATTGGACCCGATGATATTTCCCACCGACATTTCCGGTTTTCCCTTTTTAATTGCATTGATCGAAACAACCACCTCAGGAAGTGATGTACCCAGAGCGACGGCGCTCAAGGCTATTACTTCACTCCCTATTCCAATCATTTCTGAAATAACAACCACCGACTTAACCGTATATTTTGCACCCATATAGATAAAAAAGGGACTTGCTGTCAGAAAAATCCAGTTTATCACCTTTGGGCGTTTCTTTTCCTCTTCAGAAATGAGGGTATTAGCTCGAAGAGAGTTAAAAATATAGACAGCGAGTCCTATCAGACAGATAATCGCCTCACCCAATCGAAAATCGCCGTCCCAGAGCATGAAGGATACGAGAACGGCACTTCCTAAGAGAAAGGGAAGATCGACCCTCATTAGATTATAATTGACGGAAAACTCTTTGCCGACAACCGCGGTTATCCCCAACACCAAAAAGATGTTTGTAATATTGGAGCCCAAGGCGTTTCCAACGACAATCTGCGAGTTCTCTTCCGCTACAGCTACCACCGAAGAGACCAATTCAGGAAGAGAGGTGCCGAAAGCGACGATAACAACGCCGACAATAAAGGGAGGCAGTCCTAAAAAGAGACCGATTATCTCGGAAGAGTCGACAAAAAAATCGGATGATTTGATGAGAACGGTCAGGCTAACAATGAAAATCACTATCCGGAGAGGCAGTCCCATTAGTACATCACTTTATCCGATTTACTCTTCCACTCTTCGAAGGGAACCCGGCATTGCTCATGGCAGGCGCGGACCGTCTCCACGCCCTGTTTTTCGCTTGTCCCGCGGATTACATCGTAGATGTATTTATCATCGAAACCGATTTCCGCGGCATCGTCTCTGGTGCAACCGTACACCAACCGTAAAAATCTCGCCCAGTGTATGGCGGCAAAACACATGGGACACGGCTCGCACGTCGAATACAACTCGCAATCGGAAAGATCATACCGCT
>CAZJBZ010000039.1:10601-17867 GCA_964543975.1 uncultured Spirochaetales bacterium | reverse complement strand
TTTTCAAAATGCGGATGTAAGGTAATTGCAAAAATTACAATTACTTACACTGAAGGCATTTAAATTTCTCTAAACTGTTAAAATGGTGAATTTTGCAATTACCTCAACTTTTTTTAATTTTCTTAAACTTTACAGGTTATAAGCCCTGACCTCTGCACCTTTTTGTTAGATGCTGGTGAGAAATATATTAAAAACATTCCTTTATGTCAATAGAAACAAGAGAGAAAATCACTTTTTCTTTCTACTTGATAGTAAATGGTCGACCAATTCCGCGAAACCCAAACCGTACCAACCCTCGGTGATAAAAGCGGGTTCACACTCCAAATATTCTCTGAAGCGAGCGAGGTTACCGACACCGCAGCTTAATGGAAAAAAGCGAAACATAGGAACATCATTAGGAGAATCACCACAGTACAAAACAACTTTTTTTGCCTGTTTCGGAAAGATTTTTTCTCTCTTTTCTAAATATAAAAGTGCGGTGGATAGTTTATCATAATCGCCAAACCACGCATTTACATGGATAGAGCTTATCTTTGCCTTTGCTCCGCGCTGCTCGCACACCTTTTTAATGGAAGCGGCAGTTTGCAACGGTAGTTTCGGTTCCTCTTCCGCAAAGTCGATTGCTACATCAAATAGTCTTGAAAATTGATCTTTTGCTACCCTGCTCTCAGGGACCGTGCGCAGCACTTCTTCCCGCAGTAAAGCCAACTTCTTCCGGATAGCCTCCGATGCCACATCGGGGTGAAACATCTGTTTCAATGTCCCATTCGTTTCATAGAAAGCAAACGCGCCGTTTTCTCCGATCACGGCTTCCACCGGCCATTGACGGGCAATTAAATCACACCACCCTGCCGGTCTTCCGGTTACCGGTATAACCGCTACACCCGCCTCATGACAGCGCCACAAGGCCGCAAACGCCTCAGGCAGCAGTTTGCCTTCCTTGGTCATTGTGTCGTCGATATCCGCGAGAAGATAACGTACTCCGGCGGCTTGATCACATGTAAGTTCTTTGATAGACAGCATAACTCTATTTAAAAAATCGATATTGTTGCAAGTGCCTCCCTTATTTTGAAAGAGATTCAACTATCGGTTTGATAATGATCGTCTCCCCTTTTTTCTTTACCCGACCGGATTTATTACGCTCTGAAGAGCTAAAATCAACTTCCTTGTCTCTTTCCTGAAGGAACATGATTGAATACTTTTGAAACAGAACAGGAGTCAAAGAGACGGATTCTCTTGTTTCCATGGTAATACCGGGTAATTTAAAAACAAGGTCCGACAGAAATTGGTACCACTTACTTTCCATCACCTCTTTATAAGCAGGCATCAATACGGTACTGTTGTCTTCCCCAGCCGATCGGCGCTCACCATCGCCTAAAAAGCCATAGAAACGATACAGCTGCTCTTCAGCTCCTAACAGGTAATAATCCGCAATGGAAAGCGAAATTATCGCGGCTTTAACCGAAGCACCGCTGACAGTCAAAAACGACGGGACTCCTTCATAGTATACAACCAGTTCAAGTTCTGAAGGTTCCTTCCGTATTGGCCTGAATTCTCCTATGATACCGTCCTCGGACGGACAATTCCAGTAGTGAAGAAATGTGTAAAAAAGGAAAAACGCGACAAGAAGGACCAACGCGACCGGAATTCCTACAAAACGCTTAAACCTGAATGCTAAGAAAAAGATACAAGCCGCGGCGAGAAAATAAAAAAGGAGTCGAATATCGAGAATTTTATGGGGACCGGGTATAAACACTGCAACCATTCCGAAACTTACCATGACGGAAAGATAGACGCATACGAGAGCCCATTTGACCCCTCGAGCTCGAGCAGGGTTGATCGAATCCCTAGTCGGCATCGTCATCCGGCTGAGTGATGCCCCTAAAAAGCCGGAGGCGAAAAGGGTCCAAAAATAGGGGGAATGGAGCGGGATACTATTACAATCCATATATTTCCGTATATTTTTTGGTAAGGTACTCTATAAAATAGCTTGGATTCAACTGTTCGCCCGAAATACGGAAGCACAATTCTTCCGCGTTAAATATTCGCCCATGACGATGAATATTCTCTCTAAGCCAATAGAGTATCCCCTCAAAGCTGCCTTGAGAAATTCTCTTTGCACTATCCGGCAGTTCTTTTTCCATGCTTCGAAAGAATTGTGCCGCATAGAGATTACCGAGGTCATTTGATATCCGCTTTGTATGAAGAATCGTTTCCAGCAGACCCAGTTGAGAAGCCCGTTCCTCTATTGCGTCTTCCGGCTTATAGATTTCTTGGTCCCAGCTGAGTAGTGCAATCGAATGCTCCAACTGTTTTATCTCGTGACCGATTCTGTATAATTTTTGAAGGACATTTTCTTTCATTCCTCTCAACTCCTCACTCGCTATTCCGCCTTTTTAGGAGGACAACACACAATTCGCACACTTCCCCCGCTACAAAACTTCCTTCTTCTCTATCTTGTCACGCAAAAACGATACGGCTTCTTCACGCGAAACGTCCTTCATCTGCTCTCCCTTTCTCGGGCGAAGAGAGACCGTACCCGCACTCTCTTCATTCTCACCAAGGATAAACATATAGGGGATTTTCCGATTCTGTGCGTTTCTTATCTTTGCGTTCATCCTGTCGTCTCCGATATCGAGTGATACCCGTATACCCTCCCGTTTCAGTATGTCGGCAACTTCGGCAGCGTACCGATTGAAAGCCGGTGCTACCGGGATGACTACAACCTGTTCCGGCGCGAGCCAAACGGGAAACGCCCCCCCGTAATGTTCGATGAGGACGCCGAAAAACCGCTCCAGTGAGCCTAACAGTGCACGATGGACCATGAAAGGTCTCTTTTCCTTCCCGTCTTGATCAACAAACGTCATGTCGAACCGTTCCGGCAGATTAAAATCGAACTGGATGGTAGTCATCTGCCATTCCCTGCCTAAGGCATCTTTTATCTTCAGATCGATTTTCGGTCCGTAGAAGGCGCCGCCTCCCGCGTCAATTTCATAATCCAAACCTTCACTTTCGATCGCCTTTTTTAAAGAGTCGCCTGCTTTCTCCCAACTTTCATCGCCGCCGACACTTTTTTCCGGTTTGGTCGCCAGATACGCTTTTATATCGGAGAACCCGAAAGCATGCCACATGTTTAGAGAAAACTGTAAGACTGCTCGTATTTCATCCTCTATCTGTTCCGGTGTACAAATAATATGGGCATCATCTTGAGTAAAACCTCGCACCCTCAGGAGTCCGTGCAGCGCTCCTGACCGCTCATATCGATAGACAGTGCCTAATTCTGCCCAGCGAAGCGGCAAATCTCTATATGAACGAATATCTTCCTTATACACCATGATATGAAATGGACAATTCATCGGCTTTATATAGTAATCCTGTTCATCCACTTCCATCGATGAATACATTCCTTCTCGATAAAAATCGAGATGACCCGAGGTTTCCCAAAGCCACGCCTTCCCGATGTGGGGAGTAAAAAGCAATTCATACCCGGCACGGTAATGTTCCGCTCTCCAATAATCTTCTATCGCCAATCTGATCCGGGCACCTTTCGGGTGCCAGTAGACAAGCCCGGGGCCGGCCTCTTCATGGGTGGAAAAAAGATCGAGTTCACGCCCCAATTTTCGATGGTCTCTCTTTTCTATTTCCCGAAGCTGCTGCAGATAGACGCGAAGTTCTTTCGGTGTGGACCATGCCGTACCGTAAATTCGTTGAAGCATAGGATTGGTCTCTTTTCCGCGCCAATACGCTCCCGCGATGGAAAGCAGCTTTATTGCTTCAGGATGTAACTCCTTGGTATTTTCTACATGCGGACCACGACAAAGATCGGTAAATTCACCCTGGGTATAGAGGGAAATATCTTCCTCCTCCGGCAGGTCTTTAATAAGCTCCAACTTATACGGCTGGTCTTTAAATATCGTCTCCGCCTCTTTCCGCTCTACAACAGAGCGCTCAAAATCTTCTTCGCGTTTTATCAGTTCTTTCATCCTTGCTTCTATCGTGTCTAAATCCTCGGGTGTTAAACTGCGGGGGAGATCAAAATCGTAATAAAATCCATTATCAATAGCGGGACCAATACCGAATTTTGTTTCCGGAAACAGCTCTAAAACGGCTTCCGCCATAAGATGGGCGGCTGAGTGTCGAATTGTATGCAAACGTTCGTCGTTTCCCATGGGTAAACCTCCTCGATAATTGCCTGATTGAGCATAGCATGATACAAACTGAAACCGCAACTGATCTATCGGGGAAAGGACACGGTGGGAGCATCTCCATGATTCCCATATACTACTTTAAAAATTGTGTGATTACCGATAAAAACATTTCCGTTTCTTCGGCGTGTAACCAATGCCCCGCGTCGGGTATTGTTCTTGTTACCGCTCGAGGGAAAAAGCCCTTAATCAACTTCTCATCATCATCTTGAATGTAGGACGATTTCTCACCGCGAATAAAAAGGACGGGCCCCTGATAGGTCCTGTTTTCTTTTTGTAATCCTTTCCAGACTTCCCGGTATTCTTTCGTAAGGACGTCAAGATTTACCTTCCAAAAGAAACCACCCGATGCATTCCTCTTCAGATTTTTAAGAAGAAAAAGCCGAACTCTTCGCTCGGGAACAACCGGTTTCAGTTTTTCTTCCGCCTCGCTTCTTTTTGCAAGAGAACCAACATCGATGTCATGCAGCCTCTCGAGAACCTTCCGGAGTGTTGGGGAATATTCACGGGGAGCGATGTCCACCACAATAAGACCGGCGGTTTTTTCAGGATACCGCAAGGCAAACTCCATCGCCGTTTTCCCTCCCATCGAATGGCCTAAGAGAATGACCGACTCCAGGCCTTTCTCCTCTACAAACTGAAAAACATCATCCGCCATGGCGGAGTAACTCATGGAATCAGCGGAAGGAGAGTTTCCATGGTTCCTTTGATCGAGAAGAAAAATCCGGCATTGGTTTTCCAGCCCTTTCATGATTGTTTGCCAGTTTTCCCCCGATCCTAATAACCCATGCAGTACAATGAGCGGTTTTCCCGTCCCTATTTCACGGTAATATAGTTTCATACGCTTTTCCGTTTGGTGATGTCGCTAATGCCGTCGGCCTGCATCCTAAGCTGCATCTTTTTTATTTGTTCTTCTACTTCACGAATGATCCACTCCGGAGTGGACGCTCCCGCGGAAATGCCGACCGTCTTACATCGCGTTATTTCCGCGGGAATTTCTTTCGGTGATTCTATATGCCAAACATTTTCTACAAGTATTTTCGCCGCATCGTAGAGGTTGCGTGTATTTGCACTATTTTTCCCGCCTATTACTAAAATGGCGTCCACCTTGGCAGCCAACTCTTTCAAAGCAATCTGCCGTTTTTCCACCGATCCGCAGAGACTGCTGCAAATTACCGCGTCTTTCACTTTGTTCTTAATAATTTCCGAAATAGCGGAGTACGTACTCTTTTTCATCGTAGTTTGAGCAATAACGAGGATATTTTTATCGGTAGGAATATTCTCAGTCTCCTCCGGAGTGCGGATCACCACATATTTTTTAGCAAAACCGGCTAATCCCCCGACCTCGCCGTGGTTCTTATCTCCAACGATGACGATGAAGTATCCTTTGTCGGAATACTCTTCTATCAAATCTTGCGATTGCAGGACACGAGGGCATGTTGCATCCACTATGCCTATATTTTTTTTCTCCAAAGTGTGCCGCAGTTGTGGAGTAATGCCGTGTGCCCTGATAACGGCAGTTCC
Source organism: uncultured Spirochaetales bacterium (assembly GCA_964543975.1). Taxonomy (GTDB): domain Bacteria; phylum Spirochaetota; class Spirochaetia; order SPDA01; family CAZJBZ01; genus CAZJBZ01. Next base: position 12,138 of record CAZJBZ010000039.1, on the reverse strand, counting down.
GTTTTTTATTTCTGAAATATCATTCACGGCAAAAACACCTCTCTTTTCAAAATTATGAATAACAAGAGGATTATGGATGAGAGGACCGATTGTGTAAATCGGAGCATCCAAGTGCTGATCCAACAATTCTTCAACAATGTTTACCGCACGCTTTACCCCCATACAAAAACCCATCGTATCCGCTCTGATAACATTACAAGGAGACATTATTACCTTCCCTATTCAAATAAATTCATTGTCAATTGTGCTCACCGGCATTTTGTAAATTGTCCGGCTATAGTATAATGACAATCAGACGATTATTGTATAGTGAATATCTATCATGACGAGGTGCACCGACTATGATAACGATCCCTCCCAATTTATTGGAACGATACGCTTGGACAAAGCAGCATTCGGCACTCGAAGAGAGTAAGGGATTTATGCTTGAAATATTAGCAGAGGACCGCTTGGGGCTTCTCGCGGATATAACCTCTATTATCTCTTCACATCAAGGCAATCTGACCTACTTTCAATCCTGGGTCGAACATACAGGCATGACCCATATCCTGGTACAGATTGAAGAAATCGAAATGCGAAATCCCATTCTCAAAGCAATATCGGAAACGACCTCTGTAAATGATGTCTTTATCCGCCCAACGTATAAAAAAATATACGGTAAGCGGGTAATCGTCATCGGTGGAGGCGCGCAAGTCGCTCAGGTGGCATCCGGTGCCATTGCCGAGGCCGACCGACACAATATTAGGGGAGAATCCATCTCTATCGACACCATGGCTATCATCGGAGAAGAGGCAATCGCGAATGCAGTGCGCGCCGTTGGAAGACTTCACAGAGCATCATTACTCGTCCTTGCCGGCGCATTGATGGGTGGTGAAATTACAAATGCGCTGCTGGAGCTTAGGGAGACCTACGGGATTCCTGTATTAAGTTTAAAAATGGCAGGCTCCGCGACAAATGTCTGTGATCTTATTGTTACCGATCCTACGGAAGCAGGGGTCATGGCGGTAATGTTGATAAGCCATATAGGTCAATTCGATTTACGCAAAGTGCACGGCAAACAGTTCTAAAGACCGAAAGCCGTGCACTCGGGGCAATTCTCGGGTATTGTTCTTTTGCAAGAGTCTTCCGTTTTATTGCTTTTTTTTCTTCTTGCTTTTCTGACGCTTTTTCCCTTGAGGCTTTCGTTCCTTCGGCGTAGGAGCGGATGGCACTGTACTCTGCTTCTCCGCAGCTTCGGTTTCCACTGTGTCGGGAGATGCCGCTTCTTCAGCTTTTGCTCCTGCTGCCGGAGCAGGTTTTGCCGTTTCTCCCCGTCTGCCGTATTTTTCAAAATCCTTCCGTTTCTTCTTTCTATCCCGCGCGCTGGTCCATCCTAATAAAATCGGAGACGCAACGAAAATGGAAGAATAGGTACCGACAACAATACCGATCATCAAATTGAGCGCGAAATCTTTTATAGCGCCTGTTCCGAAAATGAAAATGGCAACAACACCCAGCATCGTCGTTAGAGATGTGAGCAATGTTCTGCTCAACGATT
>CAZJBZ010000039.1:0-10591 GCA_964543975.1 uncultured Spirochaetales bacterium | reverse complement strand
CTTCCGGCATTTATGGTTTTGAAGGAGGACTTAACGATTGGGTAACACTTGTATTGATGATGGTTTCAAAATCGCTGTCTCGCAAGAGAGCACTATTTTCCCTTACACGATCGAAAATGACGATTGTATCGTTCAATGAATAACCGATTATCGTTAAAACTGCGGCAATCGTCGCCGTGGAAACTTCGAGCTGCAATACTGCAATGAATCCCAGCATAATTGCCACGTCATGTGCTAACGCGACTATTGAACTTACCGCGTACGCTAATCGGAATCTGAACCAAATGTAAACAAGTATTAAAGTCAGGGCGAAAAGGGTCAGAAAGATAACTTGTGATCCCAATTCTTGTGAGTAGCGCGGGCCCACATAATCGGTCTGTTTTTGTATAACCCTTGTAGAGCCGAACTGCTGCGAGAGCAACTGCATCAACCGGTTAGAGACATTGGAATCGAAGTTGCGGTCGTCTCCGGGATCTTCCACTCGGATTATGTATTCCTGATTGATCGGGGCCCCGACCGCTTGAATCTGGGTAGCACCTAACTCGGACACACTTTCGCGCACCCGCTCTATCGACGCGAAAATCCCCGATTCGTCGGCGGGTATCATAGTGACATAGACCGGCTCTTCTCCAAGCGTATACGAATGGCTGAATCCGACAATTCTTTCAGTAGCGGCCGTCTCGGCCGTATTCAATGTGACCGCGACTCCGGGCAAATCCGAGACTGCATTAGCAATAGACCCCACCGTTTCGTACTCGTCAAAAGGAAATTCATATCGACCGCTCTCATCAGATCCCGCGATATCGATGATCAACGCAGCGCCGGAAACATTTGCCGACGCCTCCCCTGCTCCTGTATAGCTCAGGGAAAAGGCCTCCTGTGCCATTTGGACACGCATATTCAAACCGGCCTGAAAATCAATGCCGAGATTGAAACCTCCTCTCACAAAGATGCCCGCAATTCCTCCCGCAATGAGGATGCCGGAGAGAATAAACATTAATAGTCTTAATTTGGTAAATTGAATTACTCTTTTCATTTTATCCTCCAGCCGATGCTCAATTTTTTAACCTTCACAACTTCCACACTGAAATCAAAAATGAGACGGGAGACAACTAAGGCGGTAAACATTGAAGAGACGATACCGACCGCGAGCGTATAGGCGAATCCCTGTACCGGTCCGCTTGCGAGCTGCGAAAGAAAAACGGCAGCGATAAAGGTTGTTATGTTCGCGTCCATAATCGTCCAGAACGCTTTCTTGAAACCGGCCTTTACAGCTGCTTCCGGTGATTTCCCTAAGCGGTACTCTTCTTTAATTCTTTCAAAAATAATGACATTTGCATCGACAGCCATTCCGACCGTAAGAATAATTCCGGCGATACTGGTCAGCGTCAACGTTAGGTTAAAAGCAGAAAGAATGGATACAATAACATAGAGATTAAGGATAAGTGCTAAATCGGCGACTAACCCGGCCCGTCTATAGTAGATAGGCATAAAAACAATGATAAGGAAAAAACCGAGGGCAATGGCCCTGATACCTATTTGGATTGAATCTTCACCTAACGACGCGCCGATCGACTGCAGACTGCTTACTTTAAGGTCCACCGGCATGGCAGCCGTTCTAAGGACCAAAGCCAAATCCCGGGCCTCTTGCCGATCAAATCCGGACATCCGGACCGATTCTCGAATCGGCTCCGATATTCTCGCCCCCGCCTTTATCTTATTATCGAGAACGATCGCAAGCGTCTCTCCGACATTCGATGAGGTCAATTTAAAAAAGATATCTCCGCCTTCTCGGTCCAGAGTGAAATTGATAACCGGCTGATTGGTAATTGGATCGGTCCCTACCTGGGCATCTTGAATATGACTGCCGTCTAACCCCGGTTCTCGATTGATGACTAGATATCGCTGAAGCTGATCAATGCCGTATGGGTCTTTTTTATAAAACCCGTGAACGACGAGTCCCGGATCAATGAAATCCGGCTGATCAACTTCATCCCCGCCGCCGATATAACCTGTGGGATGGTCCTGCAAATATGCTCGGAGTTGTTCGGTTGCCTCTTCATCCACAATGTGAAAATTGAGCCGGCCCTTTCCCAACAGAAACGATTTTACTCTTTCGGGATCAGCCGCACCGGGCACCTCTATCGAAATCTGATCGGTCCCCTGTCTGCGAATCGACGGTTCGGTTACGCCGAATTTATCAATCCTGTTGTTGAGGATCTCCATGGCTCGATCGACTGCTTGACGCTGATCGTCAGACTCCGGTTCTCGCCCCAATCGATCTGCTAAGCTCTGAAGGTCCGCTTCCAACAAGACCCTCATCCCGCCGGAAAGGTCCAATCCGAGTTCGAGAATATCATTCCGTTTGTCCTTCAAACCGAGGTACTTTGTTCTGTAATGGTCTTCGATTGTTTCGAGCACCTCTTTCTCTCCCCGAAACCCTTTTAACACAGCTTCAACAGTCCACTGATCAGGGAGCTCTTTCTTTTCCAATTGATAATTTTCTTTTGCGTATGAGATGATGTACTCTAATGATTCAGGAACCTGCCCGTCGTCTTCTTTGTTCACCAACTCCTTCAGTTTCGCTAAATCTACCGCGGCCTGATTGACGGCAAAATCCTTTATCTGCTGATTTGATGCCGCGGCAAGGTTCTTGTCCCTCTCCGGAATAACAAAATACCACCGAAATGTGGGATACAGAAATGAACCGCATATTACCAGCACGGCTATTATAAGGAAAAATCGTAGGCGTCTACTCATTGTTTCACTCCGATTGAGGAATTAATTTCAGGAAAATATGTGTTATTCGTCGGAATCGGATTTCTGAGAATCCTCACTTTCCTTTTCTTGGACCTCTTTGCCGGAACTCTTTTTCTCAAGAACATTAGAAATTGCACTTTTCGAAAATTCCATTTTTGTATTGTCATCGACTTTGATAATCACAGAATCGTTTTTTACCGATTGGACGATGCCTCTAATTCCTCCGATAGTCACAACTCTGTCGTTTTTTCCAAGCGATTCCAGCATATTTTGACTTTCTTTCTTCTTTTTATTTTGTGGTCTGATAATGAGAAAATAGAAAATGAGGATGACAAGACCGAACGTTATAAACGTTGTCATAAGTTGTCCGGACCCTCCGGCAGGCGCGCCGCCCGCACCGGGAGCAGGAGCTCCCATTAATAACAAATCCGTTAGTATTACATTCATAATATACTTCTTCCTTTTTTATAAGATTTTGAAAAACTATCACACAAGGCAGGCAGGCGTCAAGATGACGTAATTTTACGATTGTCTCATGAGTTTAGAGAATTGTAACTTTCGTAATATCGGAAGGAACTTCAAACACACCGAAAAGTCTTTTCAATTCTTCTACGGTTGTATATGTTCGATCACTTTTCGAATTATATTTTTGAAGTACCATCTGTAGCTCATCCGAACTTCCTGTATAGAGAGCGGAACAGAAAGCAGCCTTAAAAAAGTCTTTCTCCAACAGCTCTTGCGTCGAATAGTTCTTGTACTGCTTCAAAGCATGGCCGTCGACGATAGCCGTATTCCCTTGGTACCCGATTGTAAAGATGAATTCTTCTCTTTTCATCCGGCTTGTACTCTTCCTTTTAATACCCCATGGATAGATACCGTTGTTAGGAGATAAAAACGCTCCCTTGCAACGAACTGCGCGGGAGCGTTCCTTACTCTATCGGATTGAGCCGGGCATTACATCATGCCGCCCATGCCGCCCATGCCACCCATTCCGGGTGCACCGCCGCCGCCGGGAGCGGGAGCGGGTTCTTTTTCAGGTATATCGGTAATTAAACATTCGGTTGTCAACATAAGACCGGCAATCGATGCCGCGTTCTGTAGAGCTGAACGGGTAACTTTCGCGGGATCAATAATTCCCACTTTTACCAGTTCGGTCCATTCCATCTTCGCAGCGTCATAGCCGATACCTTTCTTCTCATTCTTTGCCCTTTCGGCAACAACCGCACCGTCGAGGCCCGCATTCTCTACGATTTGTCTAATGGGTTCTTCGAGGGCCCGTTTTACAATTTTGTATCCGACTTTTTCATCTTCGGCATAACCGCTCATATCGAGTTTTTCCAAAGCGGCTACTGCTTGAATAAGAGTCACGCCTCCGCCCGGGATAATTCCTTCTTCGATCGCGGCCCGGGTCGCACTCAGAGCGTCTTCAACTCGATGTTTCTTCTCTTTCAACTCGACTTCGGTTGCCGCACCGACATTGATGACCGCGACGCCGCCTGCTAGCTTTGCCAATCGTTCCTGTAGTTTTTCTCGATCGTAATCTGAAGTTGTCTCTTCGACTTGGGCTTTAATTTGAGCAATTCGGTCCTTGATGTCCTGCTGTTTTCCGTTTCCGCTAATTATCGTGGTGTTTTCTTTCTCAACCTTAATTGATTTCGCGGTGCCAAGCTGTTTTATATCAGCGGTTTCTAATTTAAGCCCCAACTCTTCCGAGATAACCTGTCCGCCGGTAAGAATAGCAATATCTTCCAGCATCGCTTTCCTTCGATCACCAAACCCGGGTGCTTTTACTGCAACCGCGTTCAAAGTTCCGCGAATGGTGTTTACAACCAATGTGGCGAGGGCTTCGCCTTCGACATCTTCAGCAATAATCAGAAGCGGCTTGTTCGCCTGTGCGACCTTCTCGAGGACCGGAAGCAGGTCTTTCATGGTAGAAATCTTTTTATCGTGGATAAGAATATACGGATTTTCTAAAACGGCTGTCATATTCTCCCGATTTGTCGCGAAATACGGGGAGAGATAGCCTCTATCAAACTGCATACCTTCGACAAAATCGGTTGTCGATTCAATCGTTTTTGACTCTTCCACGGTAATTACACCGTCTTTTCCGACTTTTTCCATCGCTGCCGCGATTTCTTCACCAACTTCTTGGTCGTTGTTCGCGGAAATAGACGCGACCTGTGCAATTTCTTCTTTGCCTTTAATGGTCTTTGACATCTTTTTAATCTCTTCCACGGCAGTTTCAACGGCTTTGTCGATACCGCGTTTAATACCCATAGGATTAATTCCCGCTGCTACGCTCTTAAGCCCTTCTTTGATAATTGAATAGGCCAAAACGGTCGCGGTGGTCGTACCGTCACCCGCGATATCATTCGTCTTTGTGGCCACTTCCTTAAGCAACTGCGCCCCCATGTTCTCATAGGGATCTTCAAGTTCGATTTCCTTTGCAACACTGACACCATCTTTGGTAACAGTAGGAGCACCGAATTTTTTATCTAACAGAACGTTTCGCCCCTTTGGGCCTAATGTGACCTTTACAGAATTTGAGAGTTTCTCAACTCCCTTAAAGAGCTTTTTTCTTGCCTCTTCATTAAACTCCAACTGTTTAGCCATCGCTATACCTCTCTTAACGTGATTTTTTATTGTTCTCCGGACAACAGTACTAAAAACTCCAGTATGTTGTACGGGAATAGTAGACAAATATATTATTTATCATGCTGCCAATAATGGTATAGATAAGATACAAATACTTTTTTCAATCATCAATAAAAAATTTCTCTTTTCTAGCCGAATTCCACTTGACTTTGTGTTCTTTTTAAATAAAAAAAGAGTAGTGTGAAAAAAAGTAATGCTGTTGATGTTGCCGTTATACTAAAATTTTTTAACAATCCATTATCCTCTTTCTATACCATAATGGATAAGTGCCTTTCTTTTCTTAGCTCTGATCCATTTTTCAAAGACAACCCGGTTTTTTGGAACATACCGCTTTACCCCATTCTGGAACATGAATACGGCGTAATCGCCAATATCATTCAAGTATTTAAAATACGAATGGAATACACAGGCGATTGCATTATACCAAAGGGATATTCGGGCACGTATCATTCTCTGCTTATGAAAGATGAGTTGGAGGAAGAAATCAACTGGTCGTTTTCCAATCCGTGGGCGAGAAACCGGCTCGAAGAGTTCAATGTTGCCTCACATCTTCTTATGCCGTCGGATGTCGACTTCTTTCGTCCCGACTTTAAGCCGTTCTATCACCAATCGGCATACGATTGGATCATCACTCCTGCTTTTCCTTCACGCGCTTCCTTTCTCTGTCCGATAACGATTCTTTCCCATCAAAAGACAAAGGTGGTGCCGGCTTACAATCTAATCCCGTTCCATTCATCATCGGAAAAGCCTCCCTTCAAGATCATAAAAAAGCAGATGCTTTCGAATATCATCATCTGTGAATGTACGGATGGCGATATTGTAAACACCCTTCACTATTTATCGGGGACCGTACGAAAGGTAATAAAAAAAGGAATCGCCGTCACCTTTCATAACCACGTAAGCATTGAGCATATCCAACAATTACCACCGAAACAATCGATCCACCAGGTAAAAACAAGCGGGGAGGGTGACCTCTTTCAATCACTCCCCTTCATCGATTTTCCTCTACCCGCAGTCCCCTCTTTCCCGTCGCAACGTCTTTCCCGCCATATTTCATTTAAGAAACGGTTTCAGAAGATGTCTATGGAAACACTTCATAGTGACCAGGCGAATACCGGCGGGGGACCGAAGGACCATGAAAACAGCGACGCGGCACTAGAGACGGAGGAGATAAATAAAGAAATCCTGTTATTGTCTTCCGGATTAAAGGAGCCGCCGGCGGAGAACGGTGGAGAAGAACCACAACAACGTAACTTTCTCGCCAATATGACCGGCACAACACAGCTCAACGAATCAAATTATATCGTTGAGTTAAGCGGAGGAAGGTTCCAAAACATCATCATTGAGAACAAAAGGATTTTGAATGATGAGCCGGTCAATTCCTTCTTTCAGTTTAAAGAGAGGGCCTATTTCGAACATCTTACGGCCTTTTCTTTTGAAGATTCCTCCGAAGAGAGGGGCTTGAGGGAAATTCTTCAGTGGTCGGGGTCCGAAGCGAGAAAAGACGGGAAGATCGTTAACGACTATATTTTTTTAGGAGATTATCCTTATCTCTTCGTTTCACTCTACGTTTCTTATCCTGTGTTTCGCGAACAGGTTACGCTTTCTTCCTTTGCATTGTTTGAATTACCTCTTTTTAATTTCCATAAGGGTGAGGCTGTAAAGGTCCAGGGAGTATATCCGGACGGTAAAAGTTACACCTATTTTCTTGCCCCCGAGGAGCAACGTCTTGACCTTCCCGGAATCCACTTCTTTTTCACCTGCAAAGAGACAACCTTTATGCTGGTTTTTCCTCAACATGGAGAAATTCCGATAGAAATTCTTCCTATCAAGATAAGCCGAGAAAAGAAGCACTACACCCTTTCAATAAATCCGAAGGGAAGTTATCGTTCGTTACAAGCCGAACAGATCAGCGGAATCGAAGAACATTTTCATATGATGATTGCAGCGGGGGCTAAAGAGAGGATAAATCCGGGAACAGTGCCTGAATCGGTCCTTAACCGACTAAAACCGCCATGGATACGCGGATCATGGATCGAGGATTATTCCACCCCCTAACACCAGTTGTTTCCGGTAAAATACGGCGGACTGTCCGGGGGTAACTACCGAAGGAGCATCCAGGGTAACAACAAAAGTGCCGTTCCCCTCCGAATCGATCGTACCTGATGAGGCCGGAGTATTGTAACGCACCTTAATTTCACATTCAAGCCGATGAGGAGGAGGTTCGATAAACCAGTTAAGCTCTCCCACCGAAAATCGCCGGACAGTACCGGCCCCTCTTCTGCCGACTACAACAGTATTTGCAGCAGGTTCGACCCTGACCACATACCAAGGGCCGTTGGCGAGATTCAAACCTCTTCGCTGTCCTACGGTATAATGAATAAAACCTTTATGTTCTCCGAGTATATTTCCCTCAGTATCGGTAATATTCCCCGTCTTCTCTATCCGTCGTAATAGTGTCGGGTCGTTAATATGTTCCTTGATAAATGATCCGTACGAGTTCTTTATAAAACAGATATCCTGGCTTTCCCGAACAGATGAGGAAGGGAGCCTCTTCTCTTTTGCGATTTGCACCACGTGCTGTTTCGTATAGTCCCCCAGAGGGAAAATAGTATTTGAAAGCATCTCCTTCGCGATCCTGTAAAGCATATAACTTTGATCTTTTGCAGTGTCGACAGCCTGTTTCAGGAAAATACCATCCTGAGTTCTTTCTAATCGAACATAATGGCCGGTGGAAAAAAAGAGCGGTTCATCCTTCATTAATAACTGCTCATCCCGCAGTAATCTCCGCGTCCGACGATAAAAAACGGAAAAACGGACCGCCTCATTACACCGTACACACGGATTTGGCGTTTTACCCGAGACATAGGTATCGATAAAATCATCAACCACTTTTTTCCGGAAAACATCGACTAAATCGACCGTGTGAAACGGCAAACCGAACCGATCGCACACTGCACGCGCGCGTTCGATTACCTCGGGGGTCCCCCCGGCGGAACCATGCCATATGGAATGGTTGGCGCACACCATCTTTCTACCCTTTTTCGGATTGTTCCACTCACTCGAAAGAAGATACGCGGCCACACTACTGTCGACACCGCCGCTTACCGCGTGGAGGAGCGTCTTTGGCAGATCGTCTTTCATTTCAGTTTCTCGTTTACAATTTTTCCCTGTTCTTTGTTCAATCGGAACCGAACATTACGCATGGGAGAATCGATTATATAATGAAAATTACAAATTTCGATGGTAGTACCGGGGTAAATAGTATCTATGACCACGATCTCGGCATCCTCATTCCGGTGGACCCGCTCTAAGAGGCGGTTCATCTGTTGTTCCAGCTTCCTCATTCCTTCCTTGAGTTTGCCGGCCAGCCGAGTCAGCTCCTCCGAATTTCTCTTTTTCTGTAATGTTTCCAGGGTCTGTAATTTGAGATAGAGTGCGGTATGTTTCTTTTTCACCTGGTCCAATTTTTTCTGTGAGAGAAAATCAATGCCGCATTGCAGCTGTGGACATTGTCCCGGTTCGTTTCCTATCTGATAAGCGGTGATTCCTTGGACCGCCCACATTTCACCTCCGATAATTTTCCCCTTATCACCCATGGAAACATGGTCCAACGTATAGACCCGACAATTGAGTATTTCATCCTGAATGTAGAGCGAGCCTTTTGATTTAACCAAACAATTTTCAAGGAATTTCGCCTTGATATCGCCGGCAACCCGAAGGACCCCTTTATTCTTGCCCACAATTCCCGAAGCAACGATTAAATCTTTTTTGCTCACCACGTCAAAAGCGTCCAATATGTCTTTACAAATGATCGAACCGCCGGAGTAGACCTTAAAACCGTCTTTTACTTCACCCTTAATGATTACATCACCCGGAAAAATGATATGACCGGTATGATAATCAACCCCTCCCTCGACATCCAATACTTCTTTAATCGAAATAACATTCTGTTTTTTTTCAAACCGTCCCTCGACTGCCGCGGTAATGGTACCGTCCTCCCGCTGTCGTACATTTTCTCCTAACGAAAACTTGATCACCTCTCGCGTACCGGGAGTTATCTTTTCGTTTTTCACCGTTATTCCCGACTCTCCGGGAGCCGCTTCAACCTCTCTTCCAATACTCGCCTCTTTTTTCACAATAATAAACGGTGAAATTTCCTTAAAATCAATATGGGGAGAATGAGGATCGAGAAGCGGTTTTTGATAAAACAACCGCTCTTTCAGTTTGATGTAGTTCGGGACCGCCTTCCGGGGAGGTTTCCCTTGGGCGATAATCGCCTGCTTTACCGTTTTTCGATCGGTGTTGCATTGAAACAGGATTTCCCGTATTACATCCCAGTCGATACCATAGGTGATACCCTGCGCGTTAAGAAAATTTTCAATATTTTCAAGACTAAGAGGATTGCCTTTCCCAATGGGAGGAGAAAAATCCGCGTAGACAGTCAATTCATCTTCGGACAGATTAATAATCACCTCTCCGTCGCGAGTTCTCCCCGCAACTGCATCAGGATCGGGCCTTTGTATGTTGGACTCACTCATCTCTCAATTATTATCGGTAAAAAATAAAAATTATGGTTGCATAATTGTCGATAATTAATGTATATTTATACAAAATTATTGTATAAATATACACAAAAAGTATGAAGACACGGAATTCAAGATTATATGCAATCAGACAGATTATAAAGGAAAATCATATCGGAAGCCAAGAGGCCCTCTCGGCACATCTGCAGCGACTCGGTTTTCCGGTAACTCAAGCTACGCTGTCGAGAGACCTCCGTTATCTGCAGGTCGGAAAGATTCCCGATGCCGGCAATGGATTTTACTATTCGCTGCCCACGGTTGAACAGCAAAAAGAAACCGAGAAAAGCTTCTTCGAGGACATCCGTAGAGGATTTATCTCCCTCGACTTCTCTCACCATCTTGCGGTGTTAAAAACGCTGCCGGGACACGCAAACAGCGTTGCTTTCGCCCTGGACAACTTAGAAATTGATGGTATTTTGGGCACCATGGCCGGGGATGATACCATCCTTATCGTGTTTCAAGAAGGCGAAAAACCGGAGAATTTTAAAGCCCGGCTCTATGAAAAAATTCCAGATTTGGAGATGCTCCTATGAAAGCAGCACTATTAGGCACAACAGGATATACCGGGCAGATTCTACTCCGCCTGCTTT
>CAZJBZ010000038.1:0-17962 GCA_964543975.1 uncultured Spirochaetales bacterium | reverse complement strand
ATGCCCTGGTTGGAGAAAACGGGGCCGGAAAATCAACATTGATGAATATCCTATCAGGAATCATCACCCCGAATGAAGGGGAAATAGTAATCGAGGGCCGCACGGTCTCCTTCTCTTCTCCTCACGAGGCACTCAACAACGGGATAGGAATGGTCCATCAGCACCCCTATGCCATACCTGAGTTCGCGGTATGGGAGAACATCATATTGGGTCAGGAACCGACGCGTCTGCTCTCACTCAATAAGCGTCGGTCGTTTGAAAAAATCAAAAACCTCCTGAAAAGGTATGACCTATCACTCCAACTGGATGCTCCCACCGCGGATGTTTCAGCGGGAGAGCTTCGGAGGGCGGCGGTCGTTTCCGTGCTGTTAAGAGATATCAGCATCCTTATCCTCGATGAACCGACGGTCGCGTTTACCGATCAGGAAACGGAATCGTTTTTTCGTTTTTTAAAGACCCTTGCGAGTGAAGGAAGAGGAATTCTCTTTATCTCGCACAAATTAAAGGAAGTGACGGTTATCGCTGACACTGTCACCGTGATCAAAAACGGAACGGTTGTCATCACCACACCTGCGGCAGAGATCAGTGAACAGACCCTCTCCCACATGATGGTCGACGAAAAGGCGAATTGTCCCGTGAAAAACCGTACCGATGCAGACGGCAAACGCTTTTCAGACCGAAGGGGGGTGGAAGAAACGAATCCGCGGGGGGGGCAAGGGGCACCGCCAGTTCTGGAAGTTGAAAAAATCGGTGTTAACCAGCGAGGCTATAGGCTGCTCGAAAACATCACTTTTCAATTGTTTCCGGGAGAAATTGTCGCTGTTACCGGTATCCGGGAGTTTGGATTAGAAATATTGGAGGATATCATCACCGGTATGAAGCGGGCGGATACAGGAGTGGTGAAAATAAACGGCATGCTGTGTGAAGCAGGCAAACCGGGAAAATTGCGAAAAAAGGGGTTGGCCTATATTCCCACCGACAGGGTAGACCGCGGTTCGGCGATGGAAGCCTCCTTGTCGGAAAATATTGTGCTGCATAAACTGAAAGAAGTGAGCCGCGCGGGAGTATTCCGCCGGCATGAGGTGAGGCGCTATACTGCTGAGCGACAACGTGAGTTCACCATAAACGGAATGCCGGACCAGTCTCTTACTACTCTTTCGGGCGGGAATATCAATAAAGTTGTCACGGCACGGGAATTGTCCTTCCGGAGTGCGCTTCTCGTGGTTTCCGAACCTTCGTGGGGATTGGACTTCCGTTCAGCGGAAGAATTCTACAACAGATTGTTTAGGATAAAAAATGAGGGGACCGGTGTTCTGATATTCTCTACCTTCTTAGAAGAGGTACTTCAATTGGCCGACAGGATAATTGTACTCTATCGCGGTACCGTCGCGGCCGATTTGATAAATATCCATCGTGATAAGAGGATTGTAGGTGAGTATATGCTCGGGCTACGCGGAGGCGGCGATGGCGCGGCATAGAATCGGCAGTGGAACCATTGCCGCGACACTCCTCTCCATCTGCATGGCCCTTTCCCTCATCATAGTGCTGCTTTTGATTATGAGTGAAAAGCCGGAGGAATCGCTCTATTATTTTTTCGCGGGTCCGTTTCTCGGCAGCTACTACATTGAAAAAATGATAAACGTTACGGTTATTCTGATTTGTACCGGTCTCGGCGCCGCTATCGCTTTTAAATCGGGAATCATCAACTTAGGCGGAGAGGGGCAGATTTATAGCGCCGCTCTCGTCGCCACTATTGTCGCCCTCCGCTTCGGCAGCGTGACCAACACCGCGCTGCCGTGGGGGGGTGCCTTTTTCGCACTCGGGGCAGGTATTGCCGCGGGGGCGGTCCTTGCCGGCATCTCGGGGTTATTCCGTGTGCTCTGGAACACCGATGAGCTGTTGAGCACTTTGCTTCTGTCGAATGCCGCCCTTCCCGTCATCGATTTTCTTATTTCGGGGCCACTCCGCGACGAGCAGAGTTACCTCTTGGCAACCCCGAAAATAGATCCTCGTCTATGGCTTTCCACGCTCCCATTTTCCAATGCCATAACCACCGGACTTCTCTATGTCCTCCTCTGTGCCGTCGGGCTCGCCCTCTTCCTCCGGTTCACCGTCTGGGGTTATAAGTTAAAACTGTGCGGATTGAACAGAGAATTCGCTGCCTACGGCGGTATTCCCGTGGGAAACTACATCCTCTTCCCTATGATTGTGAGCGGGGCTTTTCATGGATTCGGAGGAGGCATCTGGGTTTTAGGCAGCCATCATCTGGCGATGGAAGGTTTTACTTCAGGTATGGGATGGAACGGCATCGTAGTCGCGCTCATCGCCCGCAATAATCCATGGGCCGTTATTCCCGCCGCTTTTCTGCTTGCCTATTTGGACATGGGGTCGCAAACGGCGATACTCCAAACCCAATTCGCTTTCGAACTGGGTACGCTTATCCAGGGGGTCATCCTGCTTTTTATAACGGCACATATTGTCAAGACGGCACTCCGCAGAAAAGGGACAAGGGAGCTAAAGAAGTGATCTATAGCGCGGTAGAAATTATGACACCCTTTCTCATTGCCGCAATCGGGGGGTTGTTTACCGAAAAGGCCGGCATTCTCAATATTGCCCTGGAGGGATTAATTCTGATCGGGGCGTTCGCTTCAATTGTTGTGACATACTTTACGGGGTCCTTGTTATTAGGAATATGCGGCGGGGTGACCGCTTCTCTTCTCCTTTCGTTCCTCTTCGCGGAGATATCTCTTCATCTTAAAACAAATATTTTTATTTCCGGTCTGGCGATCAATCTGCTCGCGATCGGCATTACTACTTTTTTTTCAACGCTCCTCTTCGATACGAAGGGTGTTGTCAGGATCCCTACTGAAACGGATGTCTCGGTCCTGAAGCTGTTTCAAACCTTAGGCGAGGTGCCCTTCTTCGGCAAACTGGTCTTTAACCATTCCGTGTTTGTCTATGTATCGATAGGAATCGTCCTTTCCGCCTCGTGGCTTATCAATCGGACAGCGTTCGGGCTCCGACTGCGAGCGACAGGTTTGAATCCGGACGTGTTAACCGTGAAGGGAGAAAACCCTCTCTTCTATAAATTGATCGCCATACTCATTTCAGGTGCGGCATGCGGATTGGCGGGAGCCAACCTCGCTCTCCGGCTTGGAGCGTACGTTCCCAACATCTCGGGCGGCAGAGGATGGATTGCTTTGGTCATTATCTTTTTAGGCAGAAGAAAACCGGTCGGAGTGCTTATAGCGGGTGTTCTTTTCGGTTTTGCGGAGGCATTTACCCACCTCGCCCAGCGTTTTGAAGCGGTCCCCAACACCCTGCTCCTCTCCTTTCCCTATCTTGCGACAGTAACGGCACTCGTCTTTTTCTCACTCTTTACCTACAGGACAGGGAAATAGCGTTTCATTTCGGAGCGATTACGGATCAACCAGCCTAAGTTCTTCTCCCAGCAGCAAACGAATCGAGACCGCCGTTTGCCGCCGTTTTGCCTCAAGTTCCGTTCGATTGTGCTCGATGATTTCTTCTATTTGATCCAACTGCAGATTACCGGGCGCTCCTGTCGAGACCCGCAGCCGTAATACCTCTTCGGCCCTGTATTCGGAGAGTGTATCCGGATGGGCTGCCACCTTTCGATACGCGTCCCGAAAACTTGTTCCCTCCCGAACCAGGTCAAATGCCGCGTCTGTCGCGAAAATTTCCGGGACAAAACCTTTGAGCAGCTTCTCTTTGTGTATGTGTAACGATTCTACGGCAAGCTGCATGACCCGAAGGCTGTCCAATCCGGTCTTCATGCCTGTTATGAGGGGCCCCTTCGTCTCTTGGAAATCCCTATTGTAACCGGAAGGAAGAGCGCGGATAACGCCTTTCACCTGGACCGTCAACCCCGTTACCATCGCCGATTTTGCTCTGATTAGTTCCAACAGGTCGGGGTTTTTCTTCTGGGGCATGATGCTCGATCCGGTACATAATTCGGGGGGAAGGGAGAAATAGCCGAACTCCGGCATGGAATAGAGTATCAAATCCTCCGCCTGCTTACTCAACGAAAGCATAAGCTGATCGACCGAATCGAGAACGACGGCCTCTATTTTTCCTCTCGAATTATTGGCATAGAGAACATTTCTCTGTACTTTTTTAAAACCTAAAAGAGAAGAGGTCATTTCACGATCCAACGGCAGAGGAACACCGTAACTGGCGGCGGACCCGAGCGGGCATTGGTCGTTTATCCGGTAAGCGGTATCTATGAGGTCATAGTCGTCCACAAGTGCTTCCGCGAAACCGGCCGCCCACAATCCGATTGAAGAAGGCATTGCTATCTGCATGTGCGTTCTTCCCGGCATGGGAACAAATTCGTTTTTTCGAGCGAGAGACACAAAAGCATCGGCAAGCGTTAAAAGGGCTCCCTGCACGAGAAGGAGATGTTCGCGGGTATAAACGCGTAAAGCAGTCAATACCTGATCGTTTCTCGACCGTCCGGTGTGGATTTTTTTCCCCGCCTCTCCGATCTCTTTTACAAGAAAATTCTCGATCGCGGTATGACAGTCTTCACCAGCCACGGTAAGGGGGAAAGAACCCTTTTCCTTTAACGTAATTATCTTTTTTAGGGCTGCAGTGATTTTTTCATGTTCCGTTTGTGTCAGGACCTTGATGGAAGCCAGCATCGCAGCATGAGCAAAAGAAGCGACACAGTCGGCCAAGACCAATTCCTGGTCCAAAAGATGGTCCGCTCCGACGGTAAAACGTTCTACAAGTTTATCCACTGAATAGTCTTTTTGCCATAATTTTGCCATCAACAGCTCCTCTTCCTTACTGTTATTCGTCTTCCGACCGCGAAAGCAATTGAATCACCCTATTATACAAAAGAGATAAAAAGTTGCCCAGAGAGGGACACCCCCCTGTTCCGGGTCGTTTACACAGCCTTCCCTTCCCTGTTATCATAGAGCAAGAATACCCACTCTTCTATACAGTCTGCGTGCATCAATCATGAGGATACGAGTGTAACGGCAAGGGAGGAAGCGTTCGTGGCGGTAGATCGGGCAATAAAAAAATGGAAAAAGAAACGGGGTTCTCTCATCATGGCGCTCCATGAGGTGCAGAGCCAGATGGGATATGTACCGAGGGAATCGGCCCTGGAAATTGCTCAGGGGATGAACATCCCTCCGGCGAGAATATACGAGGTGCTTACCTTCTACAACTACTTTAAATTGAAGTCTCCCGGAAAGGCGGTCATCTCGGTCTGTACCGGCACGGCGTGCCATCTCAAGGGCGCGTCGGAACTGGTGGAAGAGTTTAAAAATGAGCTGGGAATCGCCGTTGGAGAGACTACCGAAGACGGGCTTTTTCATCTTCAAACAGTCAGATGCGTCGGCTGCTGCGGCTTGGCGCCGGTAATCGTGGTTAACGGTCAAACGTACGGCAAGGCGACTATCGCGGATATTCACGGAATCGTCGGTCGATGGCGGGAATACTTCGAAAAGGACGGCCCGGAGGATGTTTCGGAAGCGGATGCCGCAAAGAAGCAGGGAGTATAGTTATGGCGAAAGAAACGCACAAGCAACAAAAACGTTCCACATGCAGAATTTTTTGCTGTACCAGTACGGCATGCCGCTCATCGGGTTGCGAGGCGGTACTCGACGGGATGCGTGAAGCCGTTGAGACCCACGGCGCGAGCGAGGCGGTACAAATCGTGCAGACCGGGTGCATGGGACTCTGCAGTCACGGGCCTTTGGTACGGGTTGAGGTTGCCGGACAAGAACCGGTGCTGTATAAAGAGGTTGAACCGCTCATAGCCAGGCTAATCATCGTCGAACATGTACTCCGGGCAATCGAGCTCGGTCCCGACGAAACTTTTACTCTGCCCGTTTTTCTGAGAAAGCATTCCCTTTCTCTGAACATTCCTTTCTTTGAGTGTCAGGAACGGATCGTCCTCTCGAATGCCGGCTCCATGGATCCGGAAAATATCGATGACTATATCGGCAGAGACGGGTATAAAGGATTACAAAAAACACTGAGCGGGATGAAACAGGAAGAAGTCATCAGCGAAATCGAAAAAAGCGGCCTGCGGGGGCGCGGAGGAGCCGGATTCCCGACCGGATTAAAATGGAAGAACACGGCCCGTTATCCGGGAGAAGAAAAGTTTATCATCTGCAACGGGGATGAAGGCGATCCGGGTGCGTACATGGACCGCAGCATCCTGGAGGCAGACCCCCATGCTGTTATCGAAGGTATGATCATTGCCGGATACGCGGTCGGTGCCTCTTCCGGTTGGTTTTACATCCGGGCCGAATATCCGCTGGCGGTAGAACGGGTGGAGAAAGCCATCCGGCAGGCGAAGCGGGCAGGATTCGTGGGAAAAAACATTGCAGGAACCGATTTTTCATTCGAGTGCCACATCAGGCTGGGAGCGGGGGCCTTTGTCTGCGGTGAAGAGACGGCACTCATCGCTTCAATTGAAGGGAGGCGAGGTACTCCGCGGCCGCGGCCGCCCTACCCTTCCGAATCGGGATTATGGAATTGTCCCTCTTGCGTAAACAATGTGGAAACATTGGCCAATGTTCCCCACATTATGAGAAACGGAGCGCAATGGTTCTCAGACATCGGTACCGAAGAGAGCAAGGGCACCAAAGTGTTTGCTTTGACCGGAAAGCTGAACTATTCGGGTCTTATCGAGGTCCCGATGGGGACCCCTTTACGGGAGGTCATCGAAACCATCGCGGGCGGCGTTTCAACTCATAAAAAACTGAAGGCCGTGCAGACCGGAGGGCCCTCGGGGGGAGTTATACCTGAACACCTCCTCGACATTCCCATCTGCTACAAAGCGCTCGAGGAGACCGGTTCAATCATGGGCTCCGGAGGCATGATCGTCCTGGATGAGGATGACAGCATGGTCGATATCGCAGCCTACTATCTCGATTTTACCGTTGACGAATCATGCGGCAAATGCGCCCCCTGCAGGATCGGAGGACCACAATTACTGACCCTTCTTAAAAAGATAGCGGCGGGCAAAGGCACTCGAGAGGATTACAGCATGGTAAAACGGATAGCCGAAGCAATGCAGCAGGGTTCTCTTTGCGGACTGGGACAAACCGCGCCCACACCGGTGTTGACAACCATGAAGTATTTTGAAAACGAGTATACCGACCTGCTGGTTAAGGAAGGCGAGGATGATTAACGCGATAATAAACGGGATTGATGTCGAAGTCGCGGAGAACACCACGATTCTTGAAGCGGCAAAAAAAATTGAAATAGAGATACCGACGTTATGCAAGCATTCCGATTTGACCGCTACATCGGCCTGCGGGATCTGTGTTGTAAAGGTGAAGGGCAAGAAAAATATGGTCCGCGCCTGCTGTACTCCTCTCAGCCGGGGAATGGAAATAACGACCCACGATCCGGAGATTATCAGAGTGCGAAGGACGATATTGGAATTGATCCTGAGCACCCATCCGAACGAGTGCCTCAACTGCGGCCGAAACGGCACCTGCGAACTGCAGGAGTTGACCCAACAGTTCGGTTTCAGGGAATCGCACCTTCCTTCGCTTGTTCCCGATCTTCCGTTCGATACATCGACGAAGGCGGTAAGCATCGATCCGAGAAAGTGCATTAAGTGCGGTAGGTGTATCGAGGTGTGTCAGGATTACCAAAATGTCTGGGCCCTCTCGATGCTGGAACGGGGGATCGATACCCGTATTTCTCCGGCAGGCGATATCTCACTCGGGGAATCCCCCTGTATCCGGTGCGGTCAATGTTCGGCCCACTGCCCGGTCGGGGCCATCCACGAGTATGACGATACCGAAAAGGTATGGGAAGCGCTTCTCGATCCCGATATCCACTGCATCGCCCAAATCGCTCCCGCGGTGCGAGTTTCGTTAGGAGAGGCGTTCGGATATCCGCCGGGCCTCAACATTTCCGGCCAAATCTACGACGCCCTGCGAAAAATGGGTTTCGACACCGTCTTCGATACTAATTTCGGAGCGGATGTCACCATCATGGAGGAAGCGAGCGAGTTTGCCGAAAGATTTCAACATCATCCTGAAAAGCTTCCTTTGATAACAACATGCTGTCCGTCGTGGGTCGATTTTATGGAAAAGTTTCACAGCGACATGATTTCGCACTTCTCCAGTACGAAATCCCCTCACGCCATAGTGGGGGTCCTCGCGAAAACCTACTACGCGGAAAAGTTGAACATCGATCCGGACAAAATCTTCATGGTCTCCTTTATGCCCTGCACATCGAAGAAGTATGAAATAACCAGAGAGAATTCCATGTGGGCGAGCGGCAGACAGGACGTCGATGTCTCAATAACGACCAGGGAATTGACCCGCATGATAAAGCAGTCCGGCATCATGATAAGTAATCTGAACAATCTGGAGCAGCCCGACTCACCTTTAGGCGACTACAGCGGAGCGGGAGCGATTTTCGGGACAACAGGCGGCGTCATGGAAGCGGCGCTGCGTTCCGCGCGTTACTTTATCACCGGAAAAGACGGCGAGGAAATCGACATAAAAGAGAGCAGGGGTTCCGAAGGGATCCGCGAGTTTACCGTCACCATCGCCGGAAGAGAAGTACGGGTGGCAATCGCCCACTGGCTGGGAAACGTGGAAAAAGTACTGGAAAAGGTGCGGGAAGCGAAAGCGAAAGGAGAGGAGACCCCCTACCACTTTGTAGAGGTGATGGCCTGTCCCGGAGGCTGCATCGGCGGAGGCGGCCAATCGTGGAACGTGACCGAAGAAATCAGGCAGGCCCGTTCCGCGGGACTTTATAAGCTCGACAGTCTCAAAGATTTTCGGATGAGCCACCGCAACCCCGCGATTCAGACTCTCTACAACGAATACCTGGAAAAACCTTTGAGTGAGAAGGCCCGAACACTTCTGCACACTCAATACAAAGACAGACCAACCTATCAGAGGTAATAGAAAAAATGAATATAAGCACGGCAGTCCTTTGGGACATAGAAAACGTTACGCCTTCGAGTGATTCACTCTTTACCGAGGGTTTACTCAATTTAATAGAAGAGAACGGAAATTTGGCCTCAGCGACAGCATTCGGAGACTGGACAAGACGCACCATCCAGCGGCTCGCCCGTCAACTGGCGGAAAAAGGGTTCGAGTTGATTCATGTTCCGTTTCCAAAATCAAAAAAAAACAGTGCCGACGTTTCTCTTATAACCTACGCCACACAGATGGTTTTTCAATATCCGCATATTGAACGATTTATTATCGTAACCGGAGATATTGATTTTCGACCGCTTCTGTTTACTCTTCGGAAACACGGAAAGCAGATCTGGATCGTGTGCGATTCAAAGAACGCGTCCGAAGATCTCTTGACTATTTCAGACAAATATTTCGACTACAGGAACCTGATACCGGACGACGATTTGGAAGAAGACGAAGAAGACCAGAATGTTATATCGAGGGACGAGGCGTTCAATCTCTTGGTAGAAGCGATCGATATTATGGAGCGGGACAATAAGAAGCCGACATTAGGATCGGTCAAAGTAAAGATGAAGCTTCTTAACGCGTCGTTTAATGAAGAGCGTTTGGGTTACAAAAAATGGAAATATTTTATACAAGATGCCGCCAGACACCATTACATCGGTCTTAATGAAACCGACAATATGATCGTGCTGACCAAAGCGGGAGCGGCGAAAGAAAAAAGTGAAA
Organism: uncultured Spirochaetales bacterium; assembly: GCA_964543975.1. Taxonomy (GTDB): domain Bacteria; phylum Spirochaetota; class Spirochaetia; order SPDA01; family CAZJBZ01; genus CAZJBZ01. The sequence continues at coordinate 8,300 of CAZJBZ010000038.1, read as the reverse complement.
AAGAAGAGTCTCCCGGCATTTTCATACAGCTTATCGAAGCGATCAAGGAACTGGACGGAAAGAACGATTGGGTCGATTTTTCTCAAGTGAGCAATAAGCTGAAAGAGAAGAAGGCGGATATTCGGCGTCACGGTTATAACAAATTGAAGAAACTGATTCTGGATGCTGAAAAACGGGGACTGGTTGAAACGTGGAACAAAGAACTCAAGTGGCATGTACGATTGAAGTGAGGCCACCATGAAATACGGATATCCGGCAATTACACGTAGAGAAACGGAATAAGTGATTCTTCGGTCACCGTGTTCCACAACGAGGGCCATTTCATACTCATCACGAGGCACCGGTCTTTTTTTGCTTTTGAGGCGACTGGACTTTTTTAAAGTCCAAATCATCCCCCTTAACGCTAACTTTAATCGTGTCGCCTTCTGAAAATCTTCCTTCGAGCATTTCCCGGGCCAGTTCATTCTGAATAAGATTTTGGATGGTCCGTTTCAAAGGTCGTGCTCCGAAAGCAGGATCGAACCCCCTGTCGGCGATAAGCTGTTTCGCTTTCTCGTCGATTGTAATCTCTATGTTCTTCTCCTCAAGCCGTTTTTTAAGAATTTGAAGCTGAATATCGACAATGCCAAGAATATGTTCCTTACCCAGTCTTCTGAAAGTGATGACCTCATCAACCCTGTTGAGAAATTCCGGCTTGAAGGTGGTTTTCATCACGATATCGATTTCACTTTTTATCGTATCGAGGTTTTCGGTCTGCAGAATAAGGTCACTGCCCACATTACTTGTCATGATGATGATGCAGTTTTTAAAATCCACCAACCTGCCCTGTCCGTCGGTCAACCGTCCTTCATCCAGCAGCTGGAGGAAAATGTTGAACACATCGGGATGGGCCTTTTCTATTTCGTCGAAGAGAATGACCGAATAGGGCCTCCGCCTGACCGTTTCAGTAAGCTGTCCCCCCTGATCGTACCCCACATAGCCGGGGGGCGCTCCGATCAGCCGCGACACGGAAAACTTCTCCATATACTCACTCATATCGATTCGGGTGAGGGCCCGCTCATCGTTGAACAGAAAGTCGGCCAACGTCTTGGCAAGTTCGGTTTTTCCCACACCGGTCGGTCCTAAGAAAATAAAAGTACCCAGCGGCTTGGACTCCTCCGAGAGGCCGGTCTTGTTCCTGCGGATGGCGTTCGCCACAGCCCGAATCGCGTGGTCCTGGCCCACGAGTCGCTCGGCCATGATCTCTTCCAAGTGCAGATATTTCTCCATCTCCGATGAGAGCATTTTGGCCACCGGAATTCCCGTCCAACTGCTTACCACCTTAGCGATATCCTCTTCACTCACCTCTTCCCGCAAAAGCTGACTGCCTTCCTGAAGCTTTTCCAGCTCTTCAGTCTTATCATCCAGTTCCTTCTGGGTCTGCGGTATGAGTCCGTGCTTGATTTCGGCAGCCTTGTTGAGGTTTCCTTCCCGCTCGTACCGGATCTCTTCCGTGTGCAGTTCATCCAATCTCTGTTTCAACCCTCGAATATTATCGATTATATCTTTTTCGTTCTGCCACTGCAGCTGCATCGCGTCCCGGTCCGAACGCAGGTTGGCAAGCTCTTCTTCCAGCTTCTGAAGCCGTTCCTTCGAGGCGTCATCCGATTCTTTCGTCAACGCCTGCTTTTCGATGTCCAGCTGCAGAATTTTTCTCTGGATTTTATCCAGCTCGATCGGCTGACTCTCGATCTCCATTTTCAATCGGCTGGCCGCTTCATCGACTAAATCGATCGCCTTGTCGGGCAGGAAGCGGGAAGTAATGTAACGGTTGGAAAGATTCGCCGCCGCCAACAGCGCTTCATCTTTGATCCTCACCCCGTGGTGTACTTCATACCGCTCTTTTAACCCGCGAAGGATAGCGACTGTGGCCTCAACGGACGGTTCGCTGGTGTAAACCGGTTGGAAACGGCGTTCCAAGGCGGCATCCTTCTCGATGTGCTTCCGATACTCATCCAACGTAGTGGCACCGATGGCGCGTAAATCGCCCCTTGCCAGAGCGGGTTTCAGCAGGTTGGATGCGTCTACCGATCCTTCGGCCGCGCCGGCGCCGACAAGGGTATGCAATTCATCGATAAAAAGAATGATTTCTCCGTCCGATTTAGAAATCTCCTGAATTACTCCTTTCAGCCGCTCTTCGAACTCTCCCCGGAACTTTGTGCCCGCCACCAGGGCGCCTAAATCAAGACCGAGAAGCCTTTTTTCCTTGAGGCTTTCCGGCACATCGCCGGCTACGATCCTGCGGGCAACACCTTCGGCTATAGCGGTCTTTCCGACCCCCGGTTCACCGATAAGGACCGGATTGTTCTTCGTCCTTCGGGAAAGGACCTGCATTACCCGCCGGATCTCCTCGTCCCGGCCGATTACGGGGTCCAGTTTTTCCCGCCGGGCCAGTGCCGTCAAATCCTGACAATACTTTTCCAGGACCCGATACTTGTTTTCCGGACTCTGATCGGTCACCCGTTGGTTTCCTCTGATGCTCATCAGCGCCTTCAGCACCTGGTCCCGCTTCACTCCGTGGGTGCCGAGGACCTCCGCCGCCCTGCTCTTAGAATCGAGAATACCTAAAAGGAGATGTTCGGTGCTTACATATTCGTCTTTGAGGTTACCCGCCTCTGATTCAGCTTTTCGGAGAATGGTCCCCGCTTCGGGGGAAAGATGGACCTGGGCCGAATCGCCGTATATTTTCGGTTTCTCACTAAGGATTGTTTCCAGCTCGTTTTGGATAGCATCTTTCGAAACGCCCAGCCTGTTCAGAAGCGGCGGAATAACACCGTCACTCTGCTTCAGAAGCGCGACCAGAAGGTGTTCGGCATCGAGTGTAGAATGGTTATAGTTATTGACGATCGAATCTGCCTCTTGGACCGCTTCCTGCGCTTTCAGGGTCAGTTTATCGAATCTCATGTATTATTCCTCCTTTTGATATAAAGATACAAATCCCCAATATCTCCAGTCAACAGAAAAGGAAATTTTCTTCAGGCCGTACAGAGCAGGAAAAGCAGGCCCTTAGCGGGATGTATCGGTTTTCGGGGTACGGCGGGCGGATACCATGCGAACAGGAAACGGTTCGGTAACCGAACCGGTATAAACCGTTGTGTGGGGGAACGGAATTTCAATCCCTTCACGATCGAACGCGCTCTTGATTTCTTGAAAAACACTATTTTTTACGGCAAGAAACTGGCTTTTCTCGAACCAAACGGCAAACAAAAGCTCAATTCCCGAATCCCCGAAAGACTTGAACAGAAAAAGCGGTTCCGGTTCATCCAAACAGAGCGGATTGGCTTTAGCGACCGAAAACAGCACCTCCTGCACTTTTGCCAAATCGTCCTTGTATGCTACAGAAAGGTTAAAATCCATCCGACGGATGGGAAACCGGGTAATAGTGGTCAATTCGTTGGTGATGATTTTTTCATTCGGTACGCGGACAAAAAGGTTATCGAAGGTCCGAATTTTTACCGACAAGAGATCGATCGACATAACGATTCCGGTTTTATCGGCAAGGGTCACAACATCTCCGATTTCAAAAGGTTTCTCGGAAATGAGAAACACGCCGCTGATGATATTGGACAGACTGTTCTGACTGGCAATACCGACGGCGATACCTACGACACCGGCAGCACCTATAATCGCGGCCAATTTGACCCCCATCATATTCAGCGCGTAGAGAAGGATGATAAAGATACCTATATAGATAATCGCTTTCGAAACCAGCATCTGCATCTGAGGGGAGACTTTCTTCTTCAATGTCCTCTTGGTTATCCCGGCTATTATGCGGACCACCACGTATCCGATAATAAGGACCGCGCCCACTTTCGCCGCCATGAGAAGATTATCCGGCGTAAAAAAGTTCTTCAGATTCAGGTTTTTTAACAGTTCATTCATCGCTCTTTCCCTCTTTACGAACCTGTTACAGATTTGAGCATATCGAAACTTCGTTTGATAATGCTTCGCGCGGTCGGAATTCTCGGCCGGCTGATTAGATTTGCCCGCGCAGCCTCTTTCGGGGCCCGTTTGGAAAAGCCGATTTGTGACGATTGCTCCGGGCCTCGAAAATGGTAGGCGACCTCATCGGTCCAGAGTCGGCTGTCGGCCTCAAACAGGAATAGATATTCGGCATGGAGCAAAAATTTCTGCAAATCCAATTGAAGTAACGAATTATTGTGTATTGTGATAAAACAGACCGCGTTCAATTCGTTCTCTTCTCGTGGTCCCGGTTCTTCAACAAAGGGAACGGTGAGAGAGTAACACAACTCCCCTTCCAAAGGATCACCGAACCAGCGCCACGAAAACTCCCGTACAGGAATTTCACAGAGCAAGATATCGTTTTTACCGGAGATCGATCTAATCCGTATCCAGAGAGGTATCTCTACCGCGAAACGGGCCGATTTTTCCGGAAGGAGTTTTGCGGCTACATCAGGAAACAAAATAAGAGGCTTGTCCGGGACCACCGGTATCAATTGGATTGTATTTTCACTGTCTCCGATGTATCGCACCCATGAGCAATCGCGAGGCTTTTTACACGTTTCTGCAATCTTCCACGTTTCATAACGCTCCGCCTGTTTCTCGGTACAAACAAACCAACTGGTCCCTTCTTTTTTAATATAGATGTCGATGTTCTCGATCGCCCACCTGCGGCCCTCACCCGGACGGAATTCAACCGGTTTCCATACATGACCCTGTTGCACTGTCTTTTTCATATCACTTTTCCTAGAAAGAATCATTTTATCACAAAACCGGGTTTTTAGAAGAGTACCGGCCGTCGATTTAGGAAAAAATATTTTACACAACGATTTTTGTGGTGTACTGTAACAGCAGTAACAATGAGTTTTCTTTTAATCAATATAGTTTTAGCGGTGGTCCCCTCATTTCTTCTCCTCCTCTACTTTTACAGAAGAGACAGGCAGAAGCAGGAACCGCTCTCGTTAATATGGAAGATTTTTGCTATAGGCTGTCTGGCCGTCATCCCGGCGGGGATCATCGAACTTCTCCTCAACACCTTTTCTTCAATTTTTTCAGGTCTGCTGCTACGAATCATCCGCGCGTTTTTCATAGCGGCTTGCGTCGAGGAAACGCTCAAACTGTCGGTAGTCCGCCTGTTCGCCTATAACCGGACCGCGTTTGATGAGATCACCGACGGGATCATCTATACCATATCCGCCGGGCTGGGATTCGCTCTGTTCGAAAACCTGCTCTACTCGTTCGGCCCCCCCCTTGTCCTCATCATTCGAGGTCTTTCCGCCGTCCCTCTTCACGCGATTGCCTCCGGCATTATGGGTTACTACATCGGGGTATCCAAATTTGACGATCGAACACGAATCCGGCAAGGCCTTCTCTATGCTATACTTATTCACGGCTTGTACGATTTCTTTCTCTTCACAGGTTCAGCCGTATCATTTCTCGTCATTCCGCTTTTGTTCGTCGGTTGGCTCATTTTACGTCGATTAATAAATAATGCCCTTCGGATGGATAGGGAAAGGGGATTGAGTACTTCTTGACATCTTCAGATATTCATATTATATTGAATCCCACGACGCAGGGTAGAGCAGCTGGTAGCTCGTCGGGCTCATAACCCGGAGGTCGCAGGTTCAAATCCTGCCCCTGCTATACAAGCCGGATCAATTAATTGGTCCGGCTTTTTTCTTCTTTGCCTCGGATGCAGCCTTACCTCCTCTCGTTCCCTCTTCGCCTGTCTTTCATCTCATACCGCCATTCATACTTGAGGGCGGTCAACAGGCTGAAGACCATGAACACCATGACGATCATAAACGGAAGGGCCGCGACGATGGCCATCCGCTGCAGCGCTTCCAATCCGCCCGACATCAGCAGGATGACCGCCGCCAGGGACTGAATGATCCCCCAGATCAGTTTTTTCGACGCGGGAGGATTCAGGTCCCCTCCGCTGGTCATCATTCCCAGAACGAAGGTCGCCGAATCTGCCGAGGTTATAAAAAAAACACTCAAAAGAAACATGGCGATAATGCTTAAGACACTTCCCAGCGGTAGGTAGCTGAACATCTGGAACAGCACGGTAGTCACTTCGGAGAGGGCTGTTGAGACCAGATCGACCCCCTCGCGCAGCTGAAGGCTTAGGCCGGTACCTCCGAATACGGCGAACCAGACAAAGGTGAGCAGTGTAGGAACGATGAGCACCCCCGAGATGAACTCCCGGATGGTCCGCCCTCTCGATATACCGGCGACGAACAAACCGACAAAAGGCGACCAGGAAATCCACCACGCCCAATAAAAGAGGGTCCACGATTTCGTCCACTCATACCCTGTAAAGGGATTGGTCGACAAACTGAGGGTGACAAATTGGGAAATATATTCCCCGATTGTGGAGGAAAGAATATTAAGAATGTAGGAGGTTGGTCCCACGGCCAAGACGAAGAGAAGCAGGATGACGGCCACGATCACGTTCGTCTTGCTCAAAATCTGAATACCCCTGTCGAGACCCGTCATGCTCGAGATGAGGTAGAGGACCGTTACAATGGCAATGATGGAGAAGGTAACGGTATTGTTGATGGGCAGCCCGAAAACGGCGTTCAGTCCTCCGTTTATCTGTAACGCCCCCAGACCAAGAGAAGTGACGATACCGAAAACGGTGGCAAAAACGGCGAGAATGTCGATCATTTTACCGATACCGCCGAAAACCCTGTCTCCCAACAACGGATAGAAGGTGTTGGAGATGAGAGGTGCCATTCCCCTGCGGAATGAAAAATAGGCGATGGAAAGACTCATGACGATGTAAATAGCCCAGGGGTGGATGCCCCAATGAAAAAAGCTGTGCACCATGGCGAATCCGGCTGCGGTGCCGCTCTGGTCTTCCAGGTAGGCCGGCGGATTGGCGAAGTGGTTCAGCGGTTCCGCCACTCCCCAGAAAATGAGCCCGATTCCCATCCCTGCGGCAAACAGCATACTGAACCAGGCAAAATAGCTGTACTTCGGCTTCTCATCGTCCGTCCCCAGCTTGATTCGGCCGAATTTACTAAATGCAAGATAGATACTGAAGATAACGAAGCCGAAGGCGGCCAGGAGGTAGGCCCAGCCGAAATGCTCGATAATAGAGCTGTGGAGGATGGAACTGACGCGGTCAAGCCGCTCAGGCACGAGGATGCCGAGAAGGACAAAGACCAGTACCAAAACCAAGGAAATGGTAAAAACAGCGATACCTTTTTTCATACCGATTGCTCCTTTGTTTTTGAACGACCGCCACCCGTAATGACGTCGATTTTCTTCGGGATGATAAGCACCGAACAGGAAGCATTATAACTGACCTCTTCCGCTGTCGACCCCAATACCGGCTCCCCTCCTCCGGTGGTGTCCGCTTTTCCGAGCAGCACTAGATCGGCGGTAAACCGCCGGGCTGCTTTTACAATTTCCCTGCGCGGGGAGCCTAATACCTCCTCGTATGTCTTTTCCTTCCCTTGCAACCCGCATTGCTCACCAATTTCTTGAAGGGCCTTCTCCACGGAGTCGAGCCGCTCTTTCTCTACAAACGGATCGGGGGCCCTTCTTCCCACATGGAGAAAGACCATCTCATCGATCTTAAAATTCTCATTGCGAACATAGGATATGATAATTTCATCCCGTCCCTGAAGGCTGGTCGCGTAGAGTACTCGGAATACCTCATCGTTGCGCTGCCTGAATCCCGGTTTTTTATAGACAAAAACCGGTAAATCGCTCATTCGGATGATATCCTTGACCGTACTTCCCAATATTGCTCTGGTAAGGAAGTTTTTTTTCTTAAACGGCAGCCCGATGAAATCGGTCCCTGTTTCCGCGGCCGTGTTTTCGATCTCCGTCTGAACAGACCCGGAACGCACAGCTGTCTCCACCTCCAATCCAATGGAGGTCAACTCAGCAGCATATGTGTCAAGCCTCTTTTGGTTTTGTTTTCCGGCCCTCCCCCGGTTAGAACCGATATGGACGAGGACCGCCTTTTCCGCTCCCAGACTCTGAGTGAGTCCGCACATCTCCACAACCCGGTCAATTGTCTCCCGCAGGTTTAAAGGAATAACTACTTTTTTTAGCATACACCCTCCAATCACAAGCCGTCGTATGTACAGGTAGTCTCTTGGCAGCGGCCCCTAAGGGGTGGCGCTACCTGACCATTGTGCATCTATGGAGGTGATCAATCAACAATTTTTTTAGAAGCAGCAGCCCGGTTTCCCCCGTTTTACGAAAGAAAAACCGCAACATATTTCCCACGACTCGGCCTGGAAGGATGTTATCGAAGAACTCTTTGAAGATTTCTTGTCCTT
>CAZJBZ010000037.1:16823-18066 GCA_964543975.1 uncultured Spirochaetales bacterium | reverse complement strand
GGCCCCGATAATGTATCAATGTGAATGATGAGCAATAAACGGGCCTTGCTCGTATCATGTACATAAAACAATTCTTGTAATGCTTGGTGCAGATTGAACACAAGGATATTCTTTTTACCGTACCTGATGATGTGGTCGGCATGGGGGACCGGGCTGTCTATCGGTGTTTTGTCTTCGAGATAGCAGCTCGAATTAAATTGATTTTTATTAATGAGAAAACCTATTTTCCCATAATCAACCGACAGAAAACTGTTCACATCCATGTATACCTGTCCATTTATACTCTCTCTAAATCCTCTTCTAATTTCATGAGCAGATTATGTAAATCAAGTATAAAGACTTCCCTGTCATCCAGTGTAATTGATCCGCGGAAAAAGCGCATTTCACTTTCCTGGGAAGTAAGAACGTTTATTTTACTGTTTGGAACTTTTACGATTTCCAGAACCTCAGAAATCAGAAAGGCAACATTGTCATCTTCTAACTTCAAAATAAGGTAATTATCCGCCTCCGTTTGTTCCTGTCCTAACAAGGCGTGAACATCAAAAACAGTGTGCGGGTCTCCGTGTCTGTTTATCAAACCCCGTAAATAGGCGGGAACAAAAGGAAGATAAAAAAGAGGATTCCCTCCAATTATTTCACGAACTTCATCCGCGTATAAACCGTATCGCTGGGTGCCTACCATGAAGATCAGAAATTTCTGCTGTTCTTCTTCTACTATTTCCGTCTTCTCCTTTTGAGTCTCTTTTTCTTCAATATAATTCAGGATATCTTCATTTTCTTTCATTCTTCCTCCGTATCCTCCTCTGAAATTACATACATTGACAGGGAAGACTGCATGGTATCGGACATTGCTTTCAGATTCCGGGAAATTTCTGTTGTAGCTTTTGTGGAAATTGCAAAATTATTGATGCCCTCGGAGATCTGCTTCAAGGTCAGCAGTATCTGCTCAAAGGCCGAGACTTGTTGTTTGATCGAGATATTTATGTCTGTCGCCGACTGGGCCGAGATCTCGGATGTTTCGAGTATCTCTTGGAATGTGGCGAACAATTCGCCGGTGAGGGCGGACCCTTCCTCGATTTTCTCAGTGCCGTCCTCGGAGGCGATAATCAGATTGTCGGAAGAATGCTGTATCTCGTTGATTTTTGTTTTTATTTCGCTTGTAGAACTTACGGTACTGTCGGCAAGACGCCGGATCTCCGAGGCAACGATCTGGAAGTTCTTGCCCGCTTCACCCGCCGCGGAG
>CAZJBZ010000037.1:15149-16813 GCA_964543975.1 uncultured Spirochaetales bacterium | reverse complement strand
GGCTTCCAATTCGGCATTGAAAGCGATAATTTTGGTTTGATCGGCAATACTGTTAATGATGTTTACAATTTCCCAAATCGCGTCAATTTTATCCCCTAACGACCGAATCCCCGTGATGGTTTCACTGTTCGACTGCTTTATTTCTTCCATCTTTGTGCGGTTCCGATCGATAGTTCCTACTCCCTTGTCTACCGAACTTTTTGTTTCCGCGGCAATCTTGGTAACTTCTTCAATTTTCTTTTCTATGCTTTTTGCCAAACTATCCGAATCCTCCATTGTGGAAACGATCTCTTTTACGGAGGCCGCCTGTTCATTCGACGTTGTTGATATCTCCTGAGAAGATGTTGTTAACTCCTGGATCGAATTGTTCAAAACCATTACATCCTGCTTCATCCGTTTTAGCAGGTTCGCAAAACTTTCAATCAATTTATTAAGCTCACCCGCGATGCTTCCTATCTCGTCTTCGGTTTGTACCTCTATCAAGCTGTCTACCTTTCCCCGCGCGACTTCATCAACTACCTCTTTCATTTTGCGAACGGGCCGCAACAGGGAACGGAATACAACAAAAATTACCAAATTCATCCCCACAGACGCGAGTATCAGACTAACAATGAGAATTCTCTTTATGGTTATTACAACGGAAAAAACTTCCCGCGCTTGAGTACTGGAGACAATAATCCAATCCATGACAGGATAATAGACAAGCGAGCCCAAACGTTGTTTTTCACTGTCATCATTTTCGGATGTGTAGCTGGTTTGGATAATCTTACCCGGGGTATTGACCGCTTCCTCGGCAACATTTTTTAGTTTCGGGTTTGTGACTGTGTCTCCGGAAGAAAACAGGTTGCCTTCTTCTATCAGGGGATGAAAGACGACATTCCCCTGTACATCGGTAATAAAGATATAACCGGTTTTTCCTAAACGCATATTCTTTAAACGGGTCCACAGTTTTTCGAGATCGAGGAGGGAGGTAAATTCCTCTTTATAGCTGGAAGCCCAAACGATTATATCCCACGGCTCGAAGTAGGACATATATCCTGCTTTCGCTCGCGGTTCTTCCTCTCCTTCATTCCGCCAATCATATTCGAGATATCCGTTTTTCATCTCTGTGGCGCGCTTCATAAAGTCGAAACTGCTCGCGTCCACGCCTTCGGAGAGAGGGTGAATTGCAAGTATGCCTTCACTGCTTACCCCTGCCATGTATCCGGTCTCTCCTATCTTACCGTAGCCGGGAGATAATAACAAAGCGCGCGTTCGCTGATAAGCCTCTTCCTCGGACAGCTCACCCGTTTTGAATAATTGATAATTATGCGCGACCATTTCCCTGCTTTTTTCGGCAATTCCGCGCAAGAGGTTTTCCACCGCACTATCAACATAAAGGGAAGTCATTTCATGGACCATCGTTGTGCCGTTGAATAACTGCTCCCGGCTTTGCTCCTCAGCGCTTTTTTGCATTGTATAATATATAATGAGGGCAAGAGGGACCATAACAAGCAGAAAAAGCAGATTAAGAGCAAGCTGCATCTTAACCGATAGTTTTTTGATTTTCATCCTACGCTCCTTTATCTCGCGTCATTGCCGCTGATCAACGTATTTAATTGATTGACTGTTCGTTCCAGATTTTCAGCAGTTTCGGCTGTTGAATTTGTAAACTCCACAACATT
>CAZJBZ010000037.1:4690-15139 GCA_964543975.1 uncultured Spirochaetales bacterium | reverse complement strand
GATATTTGTTTCAGGGTAATAAGTATTTGTTCAACAGCGCTAATTTGCTGTTTCACTGATGAAGTGATATTTTGTGTGAAGACGGCAGTCTCATCGGCGGATTCCATAATTTTCGTAAATACGCTTTCGACGTTCGATGACAGCTCCCAGCCTTCCTGAATTTTATCAGTTCCTGTTTCAGAGGAAAGGATCAGCTCTTCGGAAGATTGCTGCGTCGCCTGGATTTTCTCCCGTATCTGGGTTGTCGAGCTGACTGTACTGTCCGCGAGACGGCGAATCTCATTGGCCACAATTTCAAAGTTTTTTCCGGCTTCTCCGGCCGAAGATGCTTCGAGTTCAGCGTTAAAGGCGATCATTTTTATCTGTCCGGCGATACTGTTTATCATTTTCACGATTTCCCATATTCCTGATATTTCCTCATTCAAGGAACGGATCTCCGTAATTGTTTTGTTATTCGCCGCTTTGACTTCAGACATCTTTTCAAGATTGTTGTGAATTATCGAGAATCCTTCCTCGACATCCTCGCGCGTGCTTTCGGACATGGATGCCACCTCCTGAATTTCAGAGCCGACTTTTTTGGTCAGGTTGTCTGAATCTTCCATTGTAGTAACAACTTCTTTAACGCTTGCCGCCTGCTGGTTGCTTGTCGCTACATTTGTCCGGACAGCTTCATTGAGGTTTCGCGCTGATTCCTGCAACACGGATGTAGTCTCTTCAATTTCCGCGATCAATTCATGAAACCGCTCGACAATACGGGAGGCAATGATCGCCATATCACCTAATTCATTAAAATGGGTAATTACTATCTTTTTGGACAAATCGGCTTTACCGGTCGCCAAAAGAGCTAACTCTTTCTGCAGGTCCTCTATTTGCTGATAATAATCCGCTTTAGAAAAGACGATCAGCGCTATCGATATCCCCGCATAGGCCGTCCCCATGATTATGAGTTGAACGGTAAGCGCTGTTGAAGAAACAGGCGCTAATCGGTTCGCGAAATAATAAATAATGTATGAGAAATTGGTAACCAAATAAAACGCGACGGCAGCGACACATATCTGGTCTTTCTTTCTGGAAAACACATCATTCTCACCTTCACGTATGTCGGTGATCATGAGATACCCTTTCGTCTTGTTAAGAACAAGGTTATAGAACAGAGAAGAGAAAAGAGCGCCCATTATGCCGCCTGAAACTTTCAGCAGTAAACCCAATCCGTAGGGTATGCCGCTGTCGGCTTGCCACCCTTTCAAAGCATAATACACCGTTGTTCCAACTGTCCACGCGACAATTTGAAAAATAATGATAAGCCGGTGGATTCGAACCGCGGCCATCCTCGCCTTATCGTACTGCAGCCCGTCGCTTAAGTACAAAAACAGAGGTCTGAGATACCGGAATACGGCCAAAAGAAGGAGCAGCAGAAAAACGACGTAGATCCCGACGACAGTAGGTTTAAAAGCAAACGCGGCCCTTTCCGCCGCACTGAAACCGAGGACGTCCAGTCTATTGTTGAAAAAAGAGTTCATCAGTTCACTGCTGAATAAAAAGAAGAACAGAAAAGCTGCCATAACGACAGTGAGTTTCAGTTTGATCTTAAAAATTGCAGCTTTATTAAAAAATGTATTGTCGGAAGTCACCACCCTCTCCCTATAAGCATGAGTTTTGTTTCAATTATATACAATTTGATCATTTTTACAATTCCCCCGCTTCTACTATAAATAATTGAACCTCTTTCAAAATGCGGATGTAAAGTAATTGCAAAAATTACAATTGTATGCAGTATAAGCATTTAATTTTTTCAGCACTGCTAAAATCGTTATTTTTGCAATTATCTCAATTGAATTTTTTACAAGGGCCTCTCTTGTAATAGCAATCGACAATATGAGATGGTATGCTTGCCGGGAAAAACAGAAAAATGCGTCCCGGTTAACGACAAAAAAAGAACAGCAACCACCATTATAGGAGGAGAATTATGGCGGACACCTTTACACGATTTTTTTCACACATGCGGCAGGTCCATATGGATTTTCACATGCCTGAGTTTCCCATCAACGCGATCAACAATTTCAACGCAAAGCGGTTTGTGGACCACTTGGAACGAGGCAAAATAAACATGGTGGCCCTCTTTGCCAAGTGTCATTTCGGCAATAGTTTCTACGATACAAAGGCGGGCCACAAGCACTCGGGATTGGAAAAAGACTTCTTGATGGAGACATCTTCGGAATGTCGTAAGCGGGGAATTTTTACCTACGCCTACTATTCACTCTGTACGGATGTCCGCGCCTATGAAGAACATGAGAACTGGCGTTCAAGAGACCGCGAAGGAAACGACAGCGGCATTCAGGGTCCATGGGCACGACTCTGCCTTAATTCCCCTTATAAGGAAGAATTGGTCCTGCCTCAGCTGGAAGAAATCATCAAAGACTATCCTATTGACGCTTTTTGGCTTGATATCCCTCTCCCCGACAGGGCGGAAGACGGCTGTTTTTGCGAAAGCTGCCGGGCGAAATATCGTCAATTATACGGGCGGGAAATGGATGATTCTCTTACGCCGCGGCAGGGCGTTACCTGGAACTTCAACGCGACGATCAACCTGATCAGAGAAATCCGCCACCTTATCAAAATATACGGAAAGGATATCGTAATCTGTTCCAACCGTTCGGGTCATCTCTCCACCCCGCTCTCTTTCTCCGAAGCCAACGATATCATATGCTGGGAAAGTCAACCGCGGAACAACTATCTGTCCCACAGCTTCTCCGCTCGGTACGTCCGCACTTTGGACCGCCCCTGTCAGGTGATGTCGGTGCGGTTTTATCAGGGATGGGGTGATCTGACCTTGAAACCGACTGCGCAGATGACCACCGAGTTCGCCGCGATGATCGGTAACGGAGTGACCGCGGTTAGCGGCGATCAGGTAAACGCGGACGGTTCTTTGACACAGGCGGTGTACGAAATGTTCAATTCCGCCTTCGGTTTTGTGGAGGAACGGGAAGAACTGTTACGAAACGCGCGGTCGGTAAAAGAGGCGGCGATCGTTGCTCCGGTTCCCTCTCACGATAGAGCCCCCGCGTTCGCGGAAGCCGACCCTATCCGTGGCGCGCATAAAATGATGGTTGAAAGCCACTTCCAGCACGATATTGTAAACGGGGCCCAATGGGAAAAGCTCGACGATTATTCGATAGCTATTCTTCCTGAACCGTGCGATTACGCTCCTGAACTATGGGAGAAGCTGCGATCGTGGGTTGAGAGCGGGGGAACGCTCATCGCCTGCGGCGGTGCTACCCTCTTCCGCGGCTGTTTTCAGCTTGCCGAGGTATTCGGAATAGAGTATATCGAACCGTCGGTCTTCAGTGTGAGCCACTTTAAACCGTGCGATATGGTACGGGGTGAGACGGACGATCTGGTCCTTCAGTGCCGGGGCACAACACAAAAAATCGTCCCTGCCGGAGCGGAGGTTGTTGCCGACTATTACTTTCCACAGGGCGAATCTACCGACACACGAGCATTCCGAAATCATTTGGCCGCTCCTCCCGCGGACCAACCCTCCCCCTACCCCTTCGCGACCGTTAACACCTTTGGCAAGGGAAAAGCGGTCTATATTGCCGGATCGATATTCGAAGCGTACTGGATGTACAATCACCATTGGCTGCGGCAATTCTTCGAGGCGGTCTTTCTCTACGCGGTACCACGGCCCTCCTTCTTTGCCGACGTTTCGGCTACGGTAGAACTCAACTTGATGGAAGTTATTCGATCGACCGACGGCGCACAGGCGGGCGATCTCCTGCTCAACCTTATCGATTATCAGGTCGGACATCAGGGGGCGCAAACCGCTATCCCTTCGATTGAGAAAGTCTACCCATGCTATAACACCGGCTGCCGCGTCCGGGCGGAGGGGACCAAATCGGTAATACTGGAGCCGCAGGGAACACAGCTCGATTTCACCCACGAGGACGGTTACGTATCGTTTACTGTCCCTGCGTTCACCTATATGGCGATGGTCCGTTTATCGCGATAGCACAAACAAGCCGGAATTGTGCTTGACCATAGAGCTCCTCTTTAGTATATTTATTATGAGCATATGCTCATAACCCGAAGGAGTTGTTGTGCCGAGACCGATAAAACCTCGATGGGTGAGTTTCGACCATACACCGGCATATTTTCAGCCCGTCCTCTTTCCGAACAGGGAAGTGGAACAGATCGAACTCTCTATTGATGAACTGGAAGCTCTCCGATTGGCCGACGCTGAAGGAATGAGTCAGGAAGAGGCCGCCGGAAGAATGAACGTCTCACGGCAAACCTTCGGACGAATTATCGCAAGCGCGCGCGGAAAAACCGCCGACGCTCTGGTCCATGGGAAAGGTCTACACATCCAAGGCGGCAGCTTCGAAATGCGACCTTCCGGCGGACCGTATCGCGGCGGCCATCATGGAAAAGGTCCACACGGTAGAGGACCTTTCGGAAAACATAAAGTATAGGAGGAAAGAGTATGCCTTTTGGTAATGGAACAGGTCCTAACGGAATGGGACCAATGACAGGGAGAGCAGCAGGGAACTGTGCAGGGTACAGTGTACCGGGATATATGAACCCGGGCATAGGAGGCAGAGGCCCGGCGCGAGGTTACGGTCGCGGAATCGGCCGAGGCATGGCCTGGAGAGGGCCTGGTTACGGAAGAGGCCGATTCGGAGGGTACGCTCCCGTCCCCCCTCCCGCCTATGGGGCACCTTATCCGGTACAACCGGCTTACGGTTCCCAATACGGACCGCAATTTTCGGCCGAAGATGAGGCCGCCATGCTTCGCGACCAGGCCGCGTACATGGAAGAGCAGCTGAAAAGCATCCAGGAACGTATGTCTGAACTGGAAGCAAAAAAGGAAGAGGAATAGCACTCTCCCGCGCGATACGCATGACGAAGGCCCGAATCGGGATTCGGTGAAGGAAAACTCAATCCGAATCCCGTTCGGCCCGATTGTCGGCGTGACGGTGCTTATGAATGCGAGACAGTCATCCCGGAGATTCTTAAGCGCTGCGGAAAGATCATAATTCCGAAATGGTGTGGTAAAAGGAACCGGCAATGTCCCAATAACCGTTTCGGAAGTTTTTCACCGCCTTCGGTAAAAAGTTGAGAATGTCCTCGGCGGTGATTCCATCCTCACCATGTTTGGCAGCCGCAAGATCACCGGCATACCCGTGGAGAAAAACTGCGGTTTTTACCGCCTCTTCGAGAGTAAAATTCGAAACAGCCGTAGCACCGTCACCGCCGGTATCGATCCCGCTTCCAAGCCCCACTCCAAAGGCAATCAAAGAGGCGATTACTCCGCTCAACACGTCACCCGAACCGGCTGTCCCCATACCTGAATTACCGCTTACGTTGATAAAGGTTTTTCCGTCCGGACATGCTATGACGGTATGTGCTCCTTTTAAAACGATGATCGAGTTCAGCCTTTCTGCCTGTTCCGCCGCTACCCGAGTACGGTTCGCTTCGATCTCCTTAACCGACAAACCGGCAAGGCGGGACATTTCCCCCGGATGCGGCGTTAAAACAGTCGGTTTTTCCCTCTTTTGAAAAACAAGAGGGTTCCTGGCCACGGCAGTCAGCCCGTCTCCGTCGACAATGAGCGGTTTCGAAATGTCCGGCACCAATTCTAAAACGAGTTTTTGTGTGTCATTGTTGAGAGAGATACCCGGTCCCAGAACTACGACCATGGTTTGGGCCGCCAACATCTTCAGCACATCAATATTATTATAGGCAATACTCCCGGTATCGGTCGATTGCATAGGATGAAACACCACCTCACTGGCCTTTCCCGCCACCACAGGTATCACTTCGTTTGTCGTAGCCAACCGAGCATACCCTCCGCCGCACTTTAAAAATGAAAAGGCCGCAAAAAAAGGGGCCCCTAAATACGTTGAAGCGCCCGCGATAAAGAGCGCCGTTCCAAAACTGCTCTTATGCCCCGCTTCCGGCCTGTCCGGTAAGGGGGAGGGAACATTGATCTCCGTTTTTATCTCGGGTGCTTCATAAACGGCTGGAGGAAACGAGATATGGGTAACGGCCAGTTTTCCTCCCCGCTCCCAGCCCGGATAACAAATGTTCCCAATCTTGGGAAGCCCGAATGTAATGGTAAAATCGGATCGCACCGCGGTACCCATAACCTGGCCGGTATTTCCGTTGACACCTGAAGGTATGTCAAGACTAAAAACCAGTCTGGACGCTCTATTGACCGCATTAATTGCCTCAGCATAGATACCTTCTACTGATCGAGACAGACCGGTCCCGAACAAGGCGTCGACCACAGCATCACTCGCCTTTATCGCTGTGATTAAACGTTCCACAGTATCATCGAGACGGATTATCGTGACCCCCATTCTCTCAAGAATTGAATAATTCTGCAGTGCCGCACCCTTGATATTTTCCGGAGAACCAAGGAGAAAAACCAGCACGAGACCTCCTCTTGAAGAAAGCATCCGGGCAACCACAAATCCATCACCTCCGTTATTCCCGGTACCCGCAAGGACGGTGAATTGTCTGTTCTCGATGCCGCAGGTGTCTCGAATCACGGAATAAGCGGCGGCTCCGGCGTTCTCCATAAGAATTTCTTCAGGAATACCATACTCCGCTATCGCTTGACGATCGCATTCTCTCATCTGTTCCACAGTGCCGACTTTCATAATTCAAATGTACAAGTATTGCACACGATGGTCAATTTCAACGCCGGCGAAGAATCTCTACTATCGTTTGCATTTCTTATAGGGGGCTATTATACTGAAGGAAAGAACCTTAACCAAACGAGGGAGGCGGTTATGACCCCAAAAGAAATGTTGACCGAAATCGATATGATAATCGAAGAATCCAAGACGGCGGTCCTTGCCACTTCGGATAAATCCGGGAATCCGCGTATGAGGTGGATGACCCCGGTATTGCTGAAAGATCGAGAAGGAGCCATCTACGCCGTTACGTCACCGAAGTTCGAGAAAGCACGACAACTCGAAGAAAATCCGAAAATTGAATGGATGTTTCAGACCAAAAACCTCGATAGAGTCATCACTGTTCGCGGCGAGGTGAGTATGATCGAAAACTCCTCTTTGAAATCCGAAGTATTGGAAGCACTCGGTAGACGGTTGACCGCCTTTTGGAAATTGAACGCAAACGAACGAGATTTAACGGTACTGGAAACCGTTTGTAGAGGCGCCACGCTTTTTCTCCCCATGAAAGGCACGAAGAGCACGGTACAATTTGAATAGAAGGAGCTGGTATGGCTGAAAAAGATCCGGTCAAGAAATTCGGAAAACAAAAGACGCATCGACTATTGAAAGAGATGCTTTTAATCAGACGGTTTGAAGAGAAAGCGGCGCAGATGTACGGACTCCGAAAAATCGGAGGATTTTGCCACCTCTATATCGGACAGGAGGCGGTCGCTGTCGGCAGCATCGCTCCGTTAGACTTGCGGAAGGATTACGTCATAACCGCCTACCGCGATCATGGTCACGCCTTAGCATGCGGAATTAGCCCCAAGGAAGTGATGGCGGAGCTGTACGGGAAAAGAACCGGTTGTTCAAAAGGAAAAGGCGGCTCCATGCACATGTATGATGCAGAAAAGCACATGTTTGGAGGAAATGGGATCGTCGGCAGCCATATCCCCGTAGGGACCGGGGTCGGTTTAAAGATAAAATATAAAAAAGAGGACGGAGTGGTTCTCTGTTTTTTCGGTGACGGAGCAATCCACCAAGGGGCCTTCCACGAAAGTCTCAATGTAGGGAAAGTGTGGGGCCTGCCGATTATCTACATTTGTGAAAACAACCACTATGGAATGGGGACCGACTTCAAGCGGGTTTCGGCGGTCCACGATTTTTCCGTTATGGGTACGTCCTACGATATACCGGGCAAGCAGATCGACGGCATGGATGTTCTGACTGTTTTCGATGAAATAAGCAGTGCCGTTGAACAAGTACGCGAAGAAAGTCAACCACTCTTTTTTGAGATAAAAACCTATCGTTATAAAGGCCATTCCATGAGTGATCCCGCAAAGTACAGGACAAAAGATGAACTCGAATCGTACAAACAGCAGGACCCCATAGCAATTTTAAAAACGAAACTGGTAGAGGCGGAAATGTTGAGCGAAGAGGAATTCTCTTCAATGGATGATGACATAGGAAAGACCGTCCAAGAAGCGGTTGATTTCGCCGAAGAGAGTGAAGAACCGGCTGTAGACGCGCTTTACGAGGACATCTTCGCTGAATAATGTTGAAAAAAGGAGAGAGTCAATGCCGGAAATAGCGTTTCGAGAAGCAATACGCCAGGCAATAGCGGAAGAGATGGAACGTGACGAAAATGTCATTCTCTTCGGGGAAGAGGTGGCCGAATATAACGGTGCCTACAAAGCCACTCAAGGACTATTGGACCGGTTTGGTGAAGAACGTGTTAAGGACACCCCTATTTCGGAGGAGGGTTTTACCGGAATCGGTATCGGGGCCGCGATGGCGGGATTACGTCCTATAGTGGAGTGGATGACTTTTAATTTTTCTCTCATGGCCTACGATCAGATCGTCAGCAACGCCTCAAAAACACGATACATGTCCGGCGGTCAGTTCAGTTTTCCCATCGTTTTCAGGGGACCGAACGGTCCGGCGGAGTATTTGGCGGCCCAACACTCACAAGCACTCCAATCGATCTATGCCCATATCCCCGGTCTAAAGGTCATCGCCCCCTCAACGCCGTACGACGCGAAAGGTCTCTTAAAAACCGCCGTCCGGGACGATAATCCGGTTATTTTCATGGAAGCGGAACTGATGTACGCTTGGAAGGGGGAGGTCCCCTCCGAAGAATACCTCATCGATTTCGGGAAAGCGAAAATCCGGAGAGAAGGAGAAGATGTCACTTTGGTAGGATTCTCTAAACCGATGAGGGTTGTGGAAGAAGCCGCAGCTCAGCTTGAAGAAGAAGGGATTGACGCTGAAGTCATCGATCTTCGTTCTATCCGTCCCCTCGATGAAGCGGCGATGTACGCGTCGGTAAAACGGACGAATCGATGCGTTGTTGTCGATGAAGCGTGGCCGTTTGCAAGCGTAGGATCACACCTCGGCCGGCTTATCTCGAAAAACTGTTTCGATTTTCTCGACGCACCGGTAGAAGTCGTCACATCGGAAGAGGTGCCCATGCCCTACAATCATACGCTGGAATTAGCGGTCCAGCCTTCGGTTGAGACAATCGTTCAGGCGGCAAAACACGTGCTCTACATATGAGGAGAAGGTTATGGCAGAAAAAATTGTAATGTTGGCATTATCTCCCACAATGGAAAACGGTACCATTTCTCAATGGATGAAACAGGAAGGTGATGAAGTAGCCACCGGAGACGTTCTATGCGAAGTGGAAACCGATAAAGCGACTATGGATTATGAATCGGTCCAGGAAGGGACACTCCTCAAGATATTGGTTGAAGAGGGGGATTCCGCCGCCGTCGAAAAACCGATCGGGATTATCGGTGAAAAAAACGAAGAGATAGACGATTTGGTCCGGGAGGCCGAACAGGAACTGAAGCAGCAGAACGAGGAAGGTACCTCTGCCGAAAAACCGGAAAAGGAGTCGCCTTCGCAAAAATCCCGGGAAGCTGAAGAGGGCCCAATCGAAGAAGCTCCGAAACGGGCTCCGGACACCGAAGAGGGCCCCAAAAGAGCGCCCGCCGCCGAAGAAACCGAATCCGGCGAGCGGGTTAAATCGTCGCCGTTGGCGCGCGGAATCGCTGAAAAATACGGAATATCGTTGGCAGCGGTGAAAGGCAGCGGCCCTGAAGGCCGGGTGGTAAAGAAAGACGTTGAAAAAGCGATCCGGAAACAGCAGGGTGCAACCCGTCCGACGACTGAAGGCGCGGCACCGGCAGCGGTTACCGGACGCCAACAGAGAACACCGATCAGCAGAAAACGACGGATCATAGCCGAACGGCTCTCGCAATCGAAGTTTACTGCCCCTCACTACTACCTTCGTACAGGGGTGGACATAGGACCGTTACTCGCGTTTCGGAAAAAACACAACGCGCGGGCGGAAAAGAAACTCTCCTTAAACGGTTTCTTCCTGAAATTGGCGGCGGAAACTTTGAAACGGCATCCGCACGTCAATTCCTCGTGGCAGGAGGACGCGATCGTAACCTTCGGCAGCATCGATATCGGTCTTGCTGTGGCCCAAAAAGACGGGTTGATAACGCCGGTAGTCAGAAATTGTGGTGAAAAGGGGGTGGCGTTGATCGATACCGAGTTGAAAGACCTGATTGAACGGGCGAGGAATAATAAACTGTCCCCCGATGAGTATACCGGTGCGACGTTCAGCATCAGCAACCTTGGAAATGCCGGAATAGAGGAGTTTACGGCGATTATCAACCCACCGGGATCTGCAATTCTGGCGTTAGGATCGGCGCAAAAACTGCCGAGAGTGGATGAAAACGATCAAATAATCATCAAACAAATC
>CAZJBZ010000037.1:0-4680 GCA_964543975.1 uncultured Spirochaetales bacterium | reverse complement strand
CCCGCCGGCCGACCCGGCGCAGGATGAGGAGGCGCTGGGTCGGTTGATGGACGACCAAATAATCATCAAACAAATCATGTATATGACGTTATCGTGCGATCATCGTGTAATCGACGGTGCCGTGGGTGCTGCATTCCTTCATGATCTTCAGGAAATAATTGAAGGGCCGATAAAAACGTTGCTGTAACATTGCCCCGTCCTCCACTTTGTATTACTTTTATTGCATATGGTGTGGAACAGATGTTAAAGGAGCAAAACGATGAGTGAAGAGTTATACGATGTCATCATAATTGGTGCCGGTCCCGGAGGTTATGTGGGTGCAATCAGGGCCTCCCAACTGGGGCTTAAAACGTGCGTTATTGAAAAGGACAAACCGGGAGGGGTCTGTCTGAATATGGGATGTATTCCTTCAAAGGCGCTTCTCCGCCAAGCCGAGGTCTATCGGTTGATCGACGGGCTCAAGAGTATGGGGATTTCCGTGGATACCTCAGGTTTCGACTACAAAAAAGTTTTCAAGAAATCGAGGACCGCGGCGACAAAGCTTTCAAAAGGGGTAAGCTATCTATTAAAGAAAAATGAAATTCCCCTTATCGAAGGAGAGGCCGTCATAACCGGTAAAGAAGAGGTGACTGTAAACGGCGATAAGAAGGTGAAAGGGAAGCATATCATCATTGCCGCCGGTTCTCGACCGAAGGTGATTCCCGGTTTCGAGTTCGATGGGGAAAAAGTCCTCTCTTCCGACGACGCGCTCATGCTGGAAGAGCTTCCAAAACGGATGGTCATCTTGGGCGCAGGCGCGATCGGATGCGAGTTCGCCCACATCATGAACAGTTTCGGGGTTGAAGTAACACTTGTAGAGATGCTCGAACATATCCTTCCGATAGAAGACGCTGAAGCGGTTTCCGTTTTGGAAAAAGATTTTAAAAGACGAAAGATTAAAATGATGACAAAGACGAAAGCGGCCGGTCTGGAAAAGGGAGAGAAGACCGTTACCGTTACCCTCCAAAAAGATGACGGCAGCGAAGAGAAGGTCGAGGCGGAGAAGGTCCTTGCGGTATTCGGCAGGGCCCCGAACACGGAAAATCTGGGGCTTGATTCGGTAGGTATAACAACGGAAAAAGGGTTTATCACGGTGAAGGACTATTACCGAACAGACGTGGATACTATTTTCGCGGTGGGGGATGTAATCGCCACTCCCATGCTGGCGCATGCGGCGTCAAAGGAGTGTGAAATAGCGGTGGAATATATCGCCGGCCGGAACCCCGAACTCTTTATCGATCCCAGCATCATTCCTTCCGCCGTTTACACGGAACCTCAGATTGCAAGCTACGGCTACACCGAAGAGGGGGCGCAAGAGCAAAACCTCAGTTTCAAGACGGCCGTTTTCCCTTATCGCGGGGCCGGTAAATCGGTAGCCATCGAACAATCGGAAGGGTTGGTGAAAATCGTTTATGAACCGGAGACGAAAGAGTTTCTCGGGGCCCACATTGCGGGGGCCGACGCGACCGAGATTATCCATGAACTCCTTTTAGGCAAAACCGCGGAACTGCTTCCGGAGGATATTGCGAAGATGATTCATGCCCACCCGACCATTTCCGAAGCCCTCATGGAGGCGATGCGAAGTGTCGAGGGCTGGGCGATTCACGTTTAGACAAGGAGAATTATATGGCGCGACAAGAGACAAAGATGGGTGGAAATATCATCACCCTTATCGGTCCAAAACTCGAAGTGGGGGACAGAGCTCCCGATTTTACCGTTCTCGATAACGAATTACTTCCGAAACATCTCGACGACTACGAGGGGAAGATCAAATTAATCAGTGTGGTACCGTCTCTCGATACCAAGGTGTGCGATATGCAAACCCATCGATTCAATGAGGAGGCGGCAAAACTGGGGGATGATACGGTCATCCTCACCATCAGCATGGATCTACCGTTTGCCCAAAAACGGTGGTGCGGCAATTCGGGGATTGAAAATGTTATCACCCTTTCCGATCACCGCCACGCGTCGTTCGGAGAATCGTACGGCATACTGATCGAAGAACTGCGCCTTCTCAACAGGGCCATTTTCGTGATAGATAAAGATGACAGTATCGGATATATTGAAATTGTTGAGGAAAATCATAATCATCCTGACTATGACAAAGCATTGGAAGCGGTACGAACCATATAGTTCCGAATGAGGGATAATAAACTATGGTAATTAATGAACTGAGCAATGACGTTTACGCGATTACGGTTAACGATCGTACGACCGACCTTTTCGAAGGATTATGGCCCATAAGCAGGGAGGGAGTAACGTATAATTCCTACCTGATCGATGACGAGAAAAAAGTCATGATCGATCTGGCGAAGGAGTTTAAAACCGACGCCCTGTTCGATTTAATCGGCAAGGTGGTTGACCCGTGTAAACTCGACTATCTGGTTGTGAATCATATGGAACCGGACCATACCGGCGCAATCAAAACGCTCCTCCGGATCAATTCAAAGATGATTATCCTCTGTACTCCGAAAGCCAAACCGATGCTCGATAGTTTCTACGGATTGACGGAACGTATTCAGGAAGTGCAAAACGGGGAAACAATATCGATAGGTAAACGTGAGCTTCAATTTTTTCACGTTCCCTTTGTCCATTGGCCTGAAACCATGGCGACCTACGATACCAGCAGCAAAACACTCTTCTCCTGTGACGCGTTCGGAGGTTACGGCGCGGTTCCCGGCACCATCTTCGATGGAGATTGCTACGATTTCGAGTTCTATAAGGAGCAGTCTCTTCGTTATTACGCGAATATCGTTGCCAAATTCTCCAAGCCGGTCCTGATGGCTATCGATAAACTGAAAGATATCGAAATAAAAACCATCGCACCTTCACACGGGCTTATTTGGAGAGAAAATCCTCAAGCGATAATCGAATTGTACAAAAAATGGGCTGAATACGCTTCCGGAAAGGGCGAGTTGGGCATTTCACTCCTTTACGGCTCCATGTACGGCAACACGGAACGGGTGATGAACTCGGTAACACAGGGGATCGCCTCCGAAGGGGTCCCGGTAGAGGTGTTCGATGTGGCACGGACCCATACCAGCTATATCCTTCCTTCTGTATGGAAAAACTATGGGGTGATTATTGGCGCCCCCACCTACGAGGTCAGCCTCTTTCCCGCGATGACCCAAAAATTGAATGAGATAGCGATAAAAAGGGTAATGAATAAAAAGGCAGCTTACTTCGGCAGTTACGGCTGGAGCGGCGGCGCGTTGAAAGAGGTAAAACAGATTGTTGGACCGGTCAAATGGGAGATGGTCGACACCTTCGAGTTTGCCGGCGGTCCTACGGATGACGATCTGCGTCACGCCCGGCAGTTCGGTTCAAGTTTCGCGAAGAACCTAAAGAAGGCGTATGAGTTTTCCGGCTGAACCGAACGAAAGCGCGGGTCAGCGAGCGTTTCAGCTGCTCCGGTCTTTATTTCGTTTCGTCCGGAAAAGTATGGCGTATTTCTAAAAAATCACTCTTGCTGTCAAAGTAGTTATCAACTAATTTCGGTTCAAAGTGACTACCGCTGCTTTCCGAAATTATGGAGTCTACTTTCTCCTCCGGATACGCCTCTTTATAAATCCTCTCGTGCGACAGAGCATCATAGACATCAGCTAACGCGACAATTCTCGCCTCTAAGGGAATATCCTCCCCTTGTAACCCTTCAACATAGCCGGTCCCGTCCCACTTTTCATGATGAAAGCGGGTAATATTTCGGGCCATCTCATCAATTTCAGAATCATCGAGCATCCGCCCTCCGATAATCACATGCTCCTGCATGTGTTCAAACTCTTCGGGAGAATATTTCCCCGGTTTCTTGAGTAATTCATCGGAAATTCCAACTTTTCCGACGTCATGGAGCGAAGCGTAGAGACGGATCCGTTTGACAAAATCGGAATCGGCCCCATACTTTGCGGCCAAGAGAAATGAAAATTCGCTGACCCGTTTTATATGGTTACCGGTATCGGTATCGTTGAAAAAATTGGCGCTCTCCAAGGCGGCAACGAGGGCTGAGGTTGTTTTTTCCAGTTTGTTCGTTTTTTCTTCTACAAGACTCAAGAGATGAAGCTCCCGGTCCGCCAATAAGACATTTTTCTCCCTCAATTCATCCCGCATCTTCTTCAGCAGCATGTGCGCGTTGATACGGGAAAGGAGTTCACTCTTATTAAACGGTTTCGTAATGTAATCGACACCTCCGGTTTCAAAGGCGTGCACCACACTGTCTATGTCGGTAACGGCCGTAATAAAGAGTATGGGGATGTCTTTCGTCTGTTCTCGGCTTTTCAGAATTTGGGCGACTTCGTAACCGTCCATACCCGGCATCATGATGTCCAACAGAATTAAATCGGGAATATTCGTCTCTATAGATTCGAGGACCGCGTTACCGCTTCCCGCAAGGGTAACATCATATTTTGTGTTTTTCTTGATGATTGTAGCTAAAATCTTTCTGTTTTCGGCTACGTCATCGACCACTAAAATTGTCCCTAGTTCATCGTATGACATGTCTGCAGCTCCCTCCACTTCCCTCACAATTTTAAAGCACTACCACTTGGTTTTAGGGAATATACTCGGATTGTCGCAGTATAAAAGTAATGATGATGTTAATCAACAACCACCTGCAAAGCAGGTGGTTTGTGGGCAGCGCCCCATAGG
>CAZJBZ010000036.1:0-18126 GCA_964543975.1 uncultured Spirochaetales bacterium | reverse complement strand
ACGGTGCTCGGCGCACCGGTCATGTACAGCCTGGACATCCAGCCGATATCGGTCGGCGTTCGCCTGGCGCGTTTAGCGGGGGAACTGGAGATGTCACATCGGGTGGTCATAACCCCGAGTGACGTTGACCACGGGTTCAGGCAGGGTGTGGAAGAGATCAGAGAATGCAATCCGGATATCCTCCTTGTGAGGAGCGCCGGATATTCGTTTATCGAACAAATGGTAAAGCTTTTACCGGGGAGGGGCCGGTTACCGGACTGGGAGCGAATGGACGGATTAGGATTTTCGGGCATCAATGTCCAGGCACGGTATGCGACCGACAAACGGCTCCGGCAAATCCGGGAGAGGGGTTATAAAACATACGTATGGGACTGCCACGATGCCGCGACAATGAAAGATTTCGCGGAGAAAAAGGTAGATGCAATGTATACGAACTATCCTGATAGATTAATAGAACACCTTGGTCATTGAGACCGACCTTGTTCACTCCGTAAACACCCGCTTCAAATCGATCGACAACCCTTCAACAACGGTGCACTCGATGACCGCGTTTCGCAGATAGACGCTCGGATATTCCGGGTAGTTCCCCTTATCGGCGAGAAGATAGACATGGACGTACCGGTTACCCGGGTCCGCGATCCAGTACTCCCGCACCCCGTGACGCCGGTACAGCTCGTATTTGATGGTCATGTCTTTTCTAGATGTGTAGGGGGAGAGGATCTCGATGGTCCAGTCCGGCGCCCCGGTACACCCTTTCTCCGGCAGTTTATCGCGATCGCAGATGACCGAAATGTCGGGCTGCACAACAGTGGTGATATCATCTTCCGCCTCGTCCGCGTGGCCGGGCAAGAGAACGTCAAACGGTGCAGGGTACACTTCGCACGGTTTCCCCTCGAGAAAAGCGGCTATTTGGACGATGAAACCGGTAAGCAATTCTTGATGATACCTGTTCGGGGCCGGGCTCATGTTCCAAGCAACACCGTCGATCAGCTCCCACCGCTCGTCGTCGGGCCAAGTCCGGTAGTCACCATAGGTGTAGATTCTATCGTTTTTTAAGGCAGGTTCGCTCATGTCTCTCATACCTCTTATTCTACTATAACGGGGCAAATCCCGCTACTGCTTCTATAACGGCCGGCGATCTTGAACAAAATGTTGCCGCGCCCCGGTGCTCTTTGAAGACAACTATGTTTGCCTTGCGACCTCGGACCTTGTTCTCCTTCTTCAATCATGATAGATTTTATAATATAAGCGGATACCGGTAGAATCCGGATGGCGCAGGAATTCTGCAACCGAATGAGGTTTGGGCCAGATAGATACCGATGTCCAACAGATAGCCAAGGAGGCGGCTTCAATGCAAATCCAAACACAACGATTTTCCGATGACGGCGGCATTCCCAATAACGAACAACTGACGAGCGCCGACCCGGTGAAGGGAGGTGATACGGCCATGTTCGATTATTGGAGCAAGAAAGGGAGCGGCACATGAAGATTTTGGGAATAAGCGCGAGCGGACGGGAGAACGGTATTACCGGTGAAACGGTACGGGCCGTTTTGGAAGCATCGGGAGAGGAGTTCGAGTATGTCTCGCTTTCCGGCAAATCCATAGGAGGCTGTATCGGCTGCACCCGGTGTGCTTCTGACAACCGGTGCAAGGTGGAAGACGATTGGCCCGCGATCGGTGAGAAAATGCTGCAAGCGGAGGCGATCGTTTTCGGCGCACCCACCTACTACGGGACGATAAACGCGTTAGGACATGCCTGCCTGGAACGGACGTTCTGTTTTCGTCATCGGGAAGTATTCAGCCTGGCCGGGAAATTGGGCGTTTCCGTCGGGACAGGAGGAGGCGAAACCTCACCTGTCATCGAGTTTATCAGGATGATGATGGCCTCTAATATGATGGCGGAGGTCGCTTCGGTGCGTGCCTCGGGATACTCGCAATGCTACACCTGCGGTTACGGCCACGACTGCGTCGTCGGCGGGGTGGTTGCCAGGCATGGGCCCCTCGAATGCATCGAGGAGGAGCACCTTCCTCCCCGTCTCGAAGGGCAGCCCGAGGTAAAATATCAGGCCTACCGGGCGGGCAAGGTCTTGGGCGCGATTTTGCGGGGCAAGCACTAGGTTTACATCGACGGGCAGGACCCGCCGGTTGCCACTTCGATCTCCTCACCCGTTATCGTGATGTCGCTCCTCCCTTTCACCTCTTCCAAGACAGGCCGGGAAACGTAGACTTCGTCCAACTTCAGAGTGTTTTTAATGCGGACGATCCGCTCCGGGGTGCCGTCCGGGATGTAGCAGTATCTCAGGGCGAACTCCATCGCCTGCGCGTCGTTGTCGGCAACCATCGGAATCTTTACCCGTTCGAGGAACGAACTGGTGTAGGCATTGGGGTTCATCGTTGTGAAATCGATCTTGTCGAACAGTCGTCTGGTGATGACGTCCGCTACACCGAGCCCTACCGCGTTTCCGTGGGAAGCGTCGGTCAGGTCGCGCACCATGATGGTCTTGATTCGGGGCGACTCCGGTTCCGCCTCACCGCGGATGTATTCCCGTCCTACGATGTTGGTGTCGAAACCCGATCCGCTGATGTCTTTGCCCATCTCATCCATAATCAGGAGGTCAATATCCTCCACCGGAAGGGAGGGCATCAGGCTGTAGGCCCGTTCGAGCAGGGCGGGCTCTTCATCGAGTATTTTTTCCACAGGGACCCCATGGATTTCCGCGGTCTCGTCGTAGCCGTTTTCAATGAGCGCGATCCCGCCGATGACGTGGCCGCTTTCGAATATTTTCCGTGCAACCTGGGGGATGAGGTCGCGCAGCCCGTGAACGCCGAAACGGTGGACCGCGAGGGCCTGGGTATGCTTGCCGAGGCCTATGACACTCATTTTGACCAGACCACTTTCATATTTTCCACGAAAATCGGTATGCGGCTTCACTCTGTTTACCAGGATAACGCCGTCGGCCTCATAGGCGTACTTATCCATGTAGACAGGCAGTTTGATATCTGAGGCGGGAATCTGCTCCACCTCCATGGTGGCCTTAATCGGCGCGCCTACATACTTTTCGGTCATCCCGTATCCTTCGAGGATCTCCTGCTGTCCTTCCGCCACACCGCCGCCGTGGCTGCCCATAGCGGGGATGAGGAACGGATGGGCGCCCTGCTCCTTGACCCACGACGCGACCGCTTTGATCACCTCGGCTATATTGGCGATACCCCGGCTGCCGCCCGTTATAGCGATGGTGTTGCCCGGTTTTACCCGGTCGGCGAAAATGCCGCACTGTGTTTTGACCGACGCGGAAATATCTTCTATTTTCGTGTTGTCGAACCGCTGTACTATTTTATACAGTTTTGATGTGTTCATCCTTCTCTCCTGTCTGATTTTCCTATTGCCAATTGGGCAGCGAACTCGATTGCCGCCACAAGGCTCTCTTCGGACGCCGTTCCCTTCCCCGCCTGATCGAATGCGACCCCGTGGTCCACGGAGGTCCGTACAATCGGCAGTCCGACCGTAACATTGATTCCCCGCACGCGGGTCCAGGAGTTCATTCCGTCGTCCCACTGCAGCGCGTGAAGTTTTAACGGAATATGTCCCTGATCGTGGTACATGGCGACCGCGATATCGTACTGTCCACCGGCCGCCTTTGAAAAGCAGGTATCGGGGGGGATAGGTCCTTCCGCGTTTATCCCGTTCTCTCGAGACGCCGCTACCGCCGGCGCGATCTCTTTCTCCTCCTCGTCGCCGAAAAGGCCGCCGTCGCTCGCGTGCGGATTGAGACCCGCCACCGCTATCCGCGGCGAGTGTATGCCCAGTTTTTTGAGGGTTTTGTCGGCAAGCGCGATAACCGAAAGTATCCGCTCCTTCTTCACTCTATCGACCGCTTCTCGAAGTGAAACGTGAGTGGATACATGGACCACCCGAAACGTGTCGTCTACGAGCATCATAGCATACTCTTTCGTCCCTGTCAGATCGGCGTAGATTTCGGTGTGCCCCGCGTACTCCATTCCCGCCTGACGAAGCGCCTGCTTATGGATAGGACCGGTTACCGTCCCGTCGACGGTTCCGGCAAGGGCAAGTTCTATGGTCTTTTTTATGTATTCGAAGGCGGCCTTTCCGCACTCAGGTGAAACCTTTCCGTAGACCAAGCGGTCGACATCCACATTGCCCAGATCGAGGACCGTTAAGCTGCCGTATTCGAAACCGGCCTCACCCACTTCATCCTCCGAGTTCAGAGGGACGATTTTTATGTTCTCTTTGACGATAGTGTTTTCGACTTTTGAAAGCAATGAGGCATCACCGACGGCAAGCGGCCGGCATATTTCGGTGATTCCGGAATGAGAAACCGCCCGAAGCAGGATTTCCGGTCCTATCCCGGCGGGATCACCCATCGTAATACCCAATAACGGTCTTCTCTCTATCATAATGTCGGCTCCTTTCTTCTGTTTAGCCCCGGTATTACCGTGAGCACTACGATAACCGGTAGCTCCCGAATCATCGCTTCCTTAGGGCCCTATTATAACGATCAATTCCGTTCTTGACGATAGTTTCACCTCCGATATGATAGAAGAATATGGACAAACTTCTCGTTATTGCGGATGATTTTACCGGGGCCCTGGATACGGGAGTACGGTTCGCCGAAGAGGGAATTCCCACTGGGGTCGTGGTGCATGAAGGGGACGCTGAAATCGTTCCTTCCCCCGAGGAGGGACCCCGTTTGGAAAAACTCACGGAACAAGGGTGGCAGGAAAGATTTTCCGTGTCGGTTTTTGATTTGGAATCGCGTCACCTAAAACCGGAGCAGGCTTTTTTACGATTACAGCGTGTTGTTTCGGGCATGATGGAAAAAGGGTACACCCACTTCTATAAAAAGACCGATTCAACACTGAGAGGAAACATCGGTAGTGAATTGGCGGCACTTGTACACGTCCTCTCCCATCGGGGGAGTGTACAAACCGGCGAGTGGCCCGGCGGCGTTAGCCTTTTTTTTATACCGGCCTATCCGAAGATGGGAAGGACCACCGTAGACGGTCGACAGTATGTAAACGGCATTCCGCTCGATCAAACGGAATATGCCCAAGATCTTTTCAATCCGGTAAAATCTTCCTCAGTTTCCGACATTATTAAGGAACAGACCGAGCTCCCGGTGTTTTCTTGTACGATTGGCCTTGATGGCGTGGTCGAATCCGGCGGGCCGGCCGAGACAAAGAGCATCGTTGTCGTGGACGGACAAACAGATGAAGAGCTGGAGCGGACCGCGGCCTGGTTGGCGCAGAGGGGCCTGCTGCGAATTACCGCCGGTTGTGCAGGGTTCGCGGAATTTCTCCTGCCGTATCTCGATCTTCCGCGGAAACGGGTCGAACCTCACAACTGCAATTCACAAGTGCTGGTGATCTGCGGCAGTGTGAATCCGGTATCGATAGAGCAGATCGACGCCGCGGCAGCTAACGGTATGACAAGCATCACCCTTACGCCTGAATCAATATTCGGACATGGAGACGGAGATGGAGAGTCGGGGGGCCGGCTCGGAAAGCGGTCCGCTTCAGATGAACGTGGATGCTTTGTCGCGTTCGACGGCGGTCTTGTCCGAACGGTCGTCACTGCTCTCGCGCGGGGAGAGGATGCGATTGTCCGAACCGCGGACAGTGATATTGGACCCGATCATTATCGCCGTTACGCGGAAAAAAGAGGTTTCTCACGGGAAGAAATGGTCGAACGATTGAAAGAACGGTTGGGACGGTTTGCCGCGACGGTATTCGAGGAAGCTGCGAAGTGCGATGTTCGCCCTCCTTCTCTCGTGCTGACCGGTGGTGATACGGCGATAACGGTTATGTCGCATCTCGGGATCCGGGAGGTGCAGCCGCTCGGTTCGATTGAGGGGGGAGTGGCCGTCTGCAAACCGCTCGCCGGAAGCGGGTTTTCCCCCGACCATGTCGTGACCAAGGCCGGCGGATTCGGCAGCCGTGCTGTAATTGTAAACATCAAAAGCTATTTGGAAAACCACGCCGGGCGCTGACAGCGTCGTACCGCGTTCCCGGTCGATGTATGTTTATCGAAGGTCCGGCTGCTTCCTACCTGTCCCGTTTCAAGAGCCTTTCCACCTGCTTCATCATGCCGCCCATATCGTTGAGGTCCATAGGGAGGACAAGTCTGGTCTGCTTCTTTGCCAGTTTCTGAAGCTGTTCGATGTACTGTTCCGCGATCTGGAGTGTCGCGGCATCGTCGCCTCCCGATTTTTCAAGTGATTCTGCGACCACCCTGATTCCTTCGGATGTCGCGCGGGCCATTGCCAAGATTTCCTTGGCCTGCCCTTCCGCCTCATTTATCCGTCGCTGCTTCTCGCCTTCGCTCTTGTTGATTGCCTCTTCTTTGGCGGCCTGTGAGTAGTTGATCTTGGATTCCATCTCCCCTAAACTTTTGGCGACTTCAGCCCGCTTTTCCCGTTCCGAGCGCATCTGAACTTCCATTGCTTCCAGGATATTAGCAGAAACATTGATATTCTGTACTTCATACCGGGAAACCTTAATTCCCCACGGATCGGAAGCTTCATCTACCGCTTGCACAACTTCCGCGTTAATCTGCCCCCGTTCTTCAAATGTTTTATCCAGTTCAAGGCGGCCCACAACCGACCGCACCGTAGTCTGGGCAAGCTGGATGGTCGCGTATCGGGCGTCGGTAATGCCGTAGCTGGCCCGCTGAGGTTCGACGACCCGCAGATAGAGCACCCCGTCCACCGTAACCTTGACGTTGTCCCAGGTAAAGCATTCCTGCGCGGGGACATCGATCGCCAGCTCTTTCAGATTATGCTTATACTTCACCTTATCGATAAAAGGGACCAGTAGGTGAAAACCGGCTTCCAGCGTTTTCGTGTACTTGCCCAATCGTTCTACCACCAGTGCCGACTGGGCCGGAACGATGCGGATGCTCCTCAGAAGCGATATCACGACAACAAGACCGAAAAGTCCTAACAGAACGAGAAGAGGAAGGTATGGATTCATGACAGGCCTCCTTCCGTGCCGGCCGATTCACTACCGGCGGATCGCACAACGTCTATCAACGATGTGATCCGGGCGACATCGAGAGGCAGCACCGTCGTATCGACCTGATCGAGAATGTGTCCGAACCTGGATACGTACTGTTCGGCGAGGCGCAGGGTCATCGCGTTTTTTCCCTTCGGGAGCTTGAGTACCTCGGCTATGAGCGTTAATCCTTCAGCCGTAGCTTGAGAAGTAAGCTCGATCGCTTTAGCACGTCCTTCCGACTCGTTGATCCGTCTCTGCCGCTCTCCCTCGCTCAAGTTGATGGCGTACTGCCGTTCTCCTTTGGAAACGTTGATCCTCGACTCTTTCTGTCCTTCACTCGAAAGAATTTCGGCCCGTTTTTCCCGTTCGGCCCGCATCTGCTGTTCCATTGCTTTCTCCACCCCTTCGGTGGGGGTTATGTCTTTGATTTCGTAGCGGGTCACTTTAATCCCCCACGGATCGCTCGCCTCATCGATCGCTTTAACAATCGCTTCGTTGATGGAGTCCCGTTCGGAAAAACTTCGGTCCAAGTCGAGTTTCCCTATCTCCGAACGCATGGTGGTTTTAGCGAGCTGTACCGTGGCGAAACGGTAATTGTCGATGCCGTAACTTGTTTTTATCGGATCGATGACCCGCAGGTAGAGAATACCGTCCACGGATACTTGGACGTTATCGCTGGTAATACAGATCTGCGGTTCCACGTCGATTACCTGTTCCCGCAGCTCCACCTTGTAGGCGACCTTCTGAACGATCGGGATGACCAGATGCAGCCCCGCACCCAACGTCCTGTTGTATTTTCCGAACTGTTCGACGATGAACGCTTCAGCTTCCGATACAATCCTGATGAGTTTGAAAAAAAGGAAAATAACCAGGATAACGAGGACATAGACTATTATCACATTCATTGAATCCTCCTCTAATGAAAAAATCGAATCTTTCCAACTGAAAGATTTTGTACACTTGCACTCTCCGTTTCAGCTTTCAGTATCATCACTCGTATCCTCAGGAAAAATTGGCGCGGAGACAATCATTGTTAAATTATCTTCCTGAAGAATTTCAACGGTCGATTCGGGTTCTAATGTTTCGGTATAGCTGACCGCCTTCCAGGTAGTTCCTTGATACCGTACTCGACCGGGTTTGTCCGGAGTGATCCGTTCGGTGACGATTGCCGTTTTACCCACATTTTCCGTACCGACAGGATTGAAGACCGTACCTCTGAAGATTTTGGAAAACCGTCGCCGCAGAATGACGAGAGAAAGCACCGAGGATACCACCCAGATAAACCCCTGCATCGCGAAACTCGATTCCACCGAGGAGAAGAGTCCGGAGGAGAGTGCTGTAACCAGTGCTCCGGAGCCGAAGAAAAAAATGACGAAACCGGGGATAATCATTTCAGCGGCAATGAGTACGACTCCCAACAATCCCCAGAGAAACGGCGGATTAAAAAACATCGACACATCCTTATTCAACGAAATATCAACAACAAGCTGCCTAATGGCCCCGATAGGATAGTATAAAGCTTAAGGCTGTGGGACCATACTGTCAACAGCAATTCGATAAGAAAGCCGTGGTCCGGCCTCAATCGTATTGTTTTTTTTCTGTAAGGGATTATACTATACAATAGTGTGGAACAAAACAGAGCCGTACGAAACGTCGAAGGCTTTGTTCCATTAGATGTCGATTTT
The DNA here is from genome assembly GCA_964543975.1 of uncultured Spirochaetales bacterium. GTDB lineage: Bacteria > Spirochaetota > Spirochaetia > SPDA01 > CAZJBZ01 > CAZJBZ01. The sequence continues at coordinate 9,426 of CAZJBZ010000036.1, read as the reverse complement.
TCTTTTAATCCCGACTTTGATAAAAAAACATCGTACCGGACCAAATCGATGCTCAATGTTTTTTTCAGCATCCGGAATGTGATCGATTCGATCCAAAAAAAATACTCGTATTGATGCTCCGCCTACCTTCCGGAGTGGATTGCCCCTGCCGGACAAACCCCGGAACAGGCAAAACACGTAAGGAACGGTGCTGCACCGGAATTGAAATTTGTTCAATTGCCGTATATCCTTGTTTTGCAATTAACTCGTATATGCACTACTAAGAGAACATGAAGCTCCAAGCTGTTATATCGGCCTTACACTATTGTCCTCTCTTTAACGATGTCCCGGAAAAAGAGATTGAACTGCTTCTCACATATCGAGGTACCGATGTACAGACATATGCAAAAAACAGGATCATCGCGTTCCGGGGTGATGTTCATGAAAAATTACTCATCGTATTGGAAGGAAGTCTATCGGCCGAATTCCAGGACTATACCGGAAAGGTATTTAAAGTGGAAACACTGAGGCGTGGAGAGATCATCGGTTCTGCCATCCTCTTTTCATCTTCTAGATTGCTTCCCGTGACTCTCGTTACCGCCGAGGATTGCAGGCTTTTGGTTATTCCCCGCAGGGTAATAGTGACTTTTGTCGCCCGCAGCGAACAATTTCTGCTCAACCTCCTTTCGGACATGGGAGCAAAACTCGAGTACTTGGCTGAAAAGCTCTATGTCAATCAGTTCGCCTCTATCAGGCAGAAGATTGCCGGTTACCTCCTGGACCAGTCGAACAGACAAAACAGCGAGAGCGTTGCACTGCACGTTACAAAAGAGACACTCTCGGAGATTTTCGGTGTGGCGAGGCCTTCCCTCTCCCGGTGCTTTTCAGAGCTGGTGAAAACCGGAGTCATCAAACAGGAGGGCACTATCATACATATCATCGAGAGGGAAGAATTAGAGGATATCCTTGAAGAGGAGTGAAGGCCTCCTCAATACGGCCCAAGTTCGAGGTAGCGATCGATAATTTGTCTCGAAATACTTCCGTGAAGAGGAAGATCGGGCATCGCTTCAGGGGTAAACCAGCCGGCATCCATGATTTCCACCCCGTCCGGCCGAATTGCTCCCCCTACATAGTCGGCAGAAAAACCGATCATAAGCGAGTGGGGAAAGGGCCACGGCTGACTTCCAAAATATCGAACATTCTTGACCGTAATTCCAACCTCTTCGGCGATCTCTCGCTGGACGCACTGCTCCAAATTCTCTCCCGGCTCCACGAATCCGGCGATCAGGCTGTAGAGTCCCTCCGGAAACCGTTCATTATGGGCGAGAAGAATAGCATCGCCCTTGAAAACAGCCACGATCACCGCGGGAGAGACAGGCGGATAAAAATGAAGACCGCATGCAGGACAACCTTTGGCGGATTCATCTTCCATCTGTTCCAATGAGGTCGTACACCGGGGACAGAGCCGCATTGTAGCGTCCCACTCTGTAAGCTGTTTCGCTCGGGCCGTATCCATGTAGGTGGATGCATCCAGCCGGCCTACTAAGTTTCGCATCTGAAGAAACTCAAAGGTTGACTTGACCGTCCCCGTACCGCCGGGCAGGCTGTCGTCCTCGACAAGCCCCCCGTAGTAAATTTCATTTCGCCTGCCTGTAACGGCATCGACCCGTTCAAAGCGATAGGAATGGATGAGAGGGAAAGGGACACTTTCAGGAGTGTCCCAACGGGGCACTTCGATACCGTTGTTCGTAATTCGAGCGAGCAGCTTCATTCCCGAGAAGATAAACCATTGAGGATGTTCCATACTCTATGCATATCATATTTTTGTGACACCGTGAAAGAGGTAATCTCCGCCCTTTCCCCCCTTCACGATTATAAGACCGCTTCCCTTTCCCGTATCGTCGAAAAGGCGACTATCGCGAAAGGGAGCATGTACCGATATTTCGGCAGCAAAAAGAGCTCTATTTTTTCCTTCTCGACAGATCGGGGACGGAAAAACTTCAGTACCTTGAAAAACGGATTTATTTCGACCAAGATTTCTTCATGCTGCTGAAAACAATGGTGGACTAATTGGTCCAATTTGTGCTAAACGGATTAGAACCATAAGCAGTTTTATGTGATACAATTCACCCACAATGCGCACGCGTGCATTGAGCGGCCGCGAATAGAGCGGATGCCGAAAACACGCATATGAAGGCAAGCAACAACATAATAGAAAAACTGCTCAACCCGGGGAAAATCGCCGTTATCGGAGCTTCAAACAAATCCGGTAAAGTGGGCAGAATAATCTTTGAAGGGCTGACCCGGTCCAACGCGGACCTGCTTCCCGTTAATCCAAAGGAAAAGAATGTTCTCGGGTACGCGGGTTATTCAGGAGTGGCGGACCTTCCCGGTTCAGTCGACCTCGCCGTCATCGCTCTTCCCGCCCACCTCTCCGTCCCTGCCGCCGAGTCGTGCGCCGAAAAAGGGATCCCGTTCATCATCGTCGTTGCCGGAGGATTCGCCGAAGTCGGCGAAGAAGGACTGCAGCTGGAAAACCGACTCAAACTCCTGCCCGAAAAGTACGGCTGCCGTGTCCTGGGACCGAATACCTTGGGCGTTTTTGTACCCGAAAATAATTTGGATACAATCTTTGTAGAACATGGGGACCGCTCTCTCGCCGGTGGGGGAGGCGTCGCCTTCATTACCCAGAGCGGATCGATCGGTGTGGAATCGTTAGGCCTTGCGGGAAATACCGGTTTCGGGATGCGTGCGTTTATCGGGTTGGGCAATAAAATCGATATCGATGAATTGGAATTCCTCCGTTATTTCGGTACCGATGAGAAAACCGACTGTCTTGCCTTCTATATAGAGATCTTTGAAGAGGGGAAAACCTTTCTCCGAGAAGCTGGAGAGATCTCAAAAACAAAACCGATTATCGTATTGAAAGCAGGAAGGACCGAAGCAGGGGCAACGGCGGTCGGTTCTCATACCGGTCGTCTGGCCGGATCGGACAGGGTCGTCAGCGGAGCGTTCCGTCAATACGGAATCCAGCGCGCGTACGACGATGAAGAGTTGTGTGATGCCGCGAAGACCCTCTCCATGCTTCCACCTCCGAAAGGGAACAGGGTCGCCGTGGTCACTCCGGCGGGTGGGTTCGGCGTCATGTGCACCGACTATATCGAAAGTGAAAGTAGTCGCACTGCGCTTACCATGGCGACACTCCTACCCGAAACGAAACAGGCGATTCATGCCGCGGACCGGCGGTGATGGCCGGAGCCGGAGGCATCCTGACCGAACTGTACCGGGACGTGACCTTCAGACTCGCTCCAGTTTCTACCGATGAAGCGAAGCGGATGTTGGAGGAGCTGCGTGTCTATCCGGTCCTTGCCGGATTCCGCAATATCAAAATGGATTGCTTGGGTTTGGCCTCTATTATCGAATCGATCGGCGAGGCGGCGGAAACATTCGTTTCCGGAGGAAATCAGCTGGATATCAATCCGGTCGTATGGAACGGCGAAAGGTGGATCGCCCTGGACGCCAAAGCGGTTTTACGGTAGACCTGTGCCGGTCACCGGTCATCTTACATCGAGAATTTCCGGTAATTGGCAAGTACCTTTGTAACATAGTTTTGGGTTTCCGTTATTGCGGGAATTCCTTCCGCCTCATCGACTCTGCCCGGACCCGCGTTATAGGCGGCCAACGCAAGCGACAGATTGCCGTTGTACCGGTCGATCATCTGTTTCAGGTACTTTGTGCCGCCGAAAACGTTTTGAAAGGGATCGAAAGCGTCCGTTACTCCTAAGGATTCCGCCGTTGACGGCATAAGCTGCATCAAGCCTTGCGCGCCTTTCGGGGAGACGGCCTCAGCGTTAAAACCCGATTCCTGTTCTATAACAGCTTTGATGAGGCTTTTTTCCACTCCTAACAGTTCCGCAGCCTTTGTGACGATCGATTCGAGCGTAACGGAGGATTCAGCGGATAACGCGTCCGGCCCGGTATCGGGATTCGAAAGAGAATCGGTTGCATTTCGCAGAAGTTCTGAAAATGGTAAGGAAGTATCGGCCCCGGTTGAAGATTTTTCGGCGGAAAGCGGACCGACGGAAGCAGCCGGTCCTGCTTTTTCTCCGGTACCCGGAGGCCGCTTTTGGGTCAGCGATTGTATTTCCCGCATTCGACTTTTTATTTCATTAATACGGGTAAGAACATCGTCGATATTTTCTATCATTCTCCCCCTCCCTTCTTCTATTTTCGGTAAAGAAAACTCACGTCTTTATGTCAATTGTACGCACCAAGTTGTGGCGCCCCTTCTTCCCGCCCCCTTCCGTGTGGTAGATTTTTAGACGGGAACGTGTTATTACAGTGTACCATGAATCCGGAAAAACGGGGAACCTACTTGGTCACCGGCGGTTCGGGGAGTATCGTACCGGTCCAACTCGATGTAACGAACGAAAAAAGTCCCGAGGCAGCAATTATTTGTGAGGGCCGAGACGTTGGATCGAAAACCCGTCCAGGTAGACGGTCATCGGTTCTTCCATAGTGTCCCTATAGAGACCGAACCGAAAATAGGTCCTGTTCAGTTCATCTGAGTAGCCGACCTGTCCTCTAAAATCGATCACTTTTTTTCCCATCCCGAAATCGTACCATAGGTGATAGTATTGTTGCTATGATTGTACCCATGAAAGGCTCTTCGAGCCGGTTGGTCCGCAAGAATTCCACTTTTTTAGGCGAAGTCTTTCCTGTACGGAGCGAAGAAGAGATAAAGCAGATCGTGGAGACACTCCGAGGGAAACATCCGAAGTGCAGTCATGTGGTTTGGGCCTTTTCTCTTGGAGACTGTCCGCCCCGCTACCGTTCTTCGGATGACGGCGAACCGAAGGGGACCGCCGGGAAACCGGTCCTCGATGTTATCAGGTATAAAGAACTGACCGATATCCTGATTACCGTCGTCCGATATTTCGGGGGAACGAAACTGGGAACAGGAGGGCTCGTCAAAGCCTATTCCGACAGTGCCAACGCGGCGTTGGAGAAAGCGTCTGTCAGACGAGTTGTCCCTACCGTTACCGTGAAACTTACCGTCGACTATTCACGGTACGAACCGGTGAAACGGATCGTGGAGTCTGAGGGGGGAACTATCGAAGAGGAAGCGTTTCAAACGGCCGTTACCATCATGTGCACCGTTCCTGAAGAGAGGGCCGAAACGCTCCTCCGCCGCTGTACCGATGCCACCGGCGGAGGATTAGCGGTCGAAGAGGTGGAGTAATAAGAGTTCCGCCTCTGTTGTAGAACAATCGCACAATGATGAGTAACATCCGGTCGCCGCTCTATACAAAACGATGATTTTTTTTAAACCGCATATACCATTTTTTCCCGTTTCGGTTTATACTACAAGGGACGAATGAAGAAGCAGCCACACTTTCGGGAAGGAGGGTGTAAAATGAAGGGAAGACTATTATTCGGATTAATTCTGATAGGGTGTATAATCCCTTTCTCCGCGTTCAGCCAGTCCAATGAGCGGATTGATGAATTGATTGATCAGGAAAAGACCGATTACGCGTTGGCCGTCTATATGGTGCTTACCGCCGGCGGATATATTTCGGAAGAGGTCGATCCTCAAGAAGCCGTCGAAACTTTGAGTGAACAGTCGTGGAGAATCAACCTGAAAAAGGCTGAAAAACCGATCAAATTAGGCGATTACTCGTTCCTCATCATGAAAGCACTCGATATAAAAGGCGGAATACTGTATTCTCTCTTTCCCGGGCCCCGCTACGCGACGCGGGAATTATACTTTAAAGGCATTATTCGGGAAGACTTCAGTGCCTGTCGCACGCTGTCCGGTACGGAGGCCTTACGAATACTCCGATTGTCCTTGGAATATAAGGAGTCACGGGCATGAAAACGAATAAAGCAGGTATCCTAAGCATTATTTTTATCATTGTAATTTCCGGTCCCGTGTTTGCCCAAGCGGTTGGAGGGGACATCGAAAACACCACCTCCCTCCTTGTAGGGCAGGAACCGGTTGTCGATCAGTGGAATAAAGCCTCCCTCTGGTTTAACACCGGTACATCACGGAACCTCGTGTTTGCCGTAAAAGGAAGTTACACCTTTACTTTGGAGCGTCCCTATCTCTTCGATGTCGACTATCTGAGGTTGAAGGGAAATTTCGCCGTGCCTGATCAGCCTCTTTCCGAATTTGGTTTTACCTTAGGCCGTTTTACGATGTCGGATTTTTCTAAAAACATTCTCAATCATCGTCTCGACGGTTTTCGTTTTGATTTGCTTTTCCCGCACGCGGAAGTAAGCACGGCATTCGGATTCAGCGGTTTGCTCTTTAGTCCCACCTCGACGATCTTACTTTCTAAAGCCGATTACAATTGGGTTGCCGATACAACCAGGGTGTTAGCTCCCCCCAGAGTAGTCGGAATGCTCACTCTTCATTTTCCGGGTTTCCTTTTACGGCAGGACCTGACCATCTCCGCGCTCATGCAGGAGGATATCGCTTCCGGTGAAGAGCTTTCAGACGGGGAGAGAGAGTATCAACCCACCAAAGGCGGACTTCTCGACACTCAATACGCCGGTATCCGCTTATCGGGACCGATTGTACCGACTCTTTTTTACTCGGGTTATTTCTTTCTGAATACAGGCTCAATGCTCACCTATATAGACGATCAATATCAATACGCTCCCATCATCGGTTTCTTAGCGGGGGGCAGCGTTCGGTTATATTTTGAGGAACTGCTCTATTCCCGCATTATGCTGCAATACATTTTTACCAGCGGGGATAAGGACCATACAACGTATGTCGAAGGCAACAGCGGCGGTTCGGTCGAAGAGGCCGTCTCTTCATCCTTTGTTCCTATCTCCAGTAAGACATTGGGATTGGTTTTCTCGCCGAGGATGGGCAATATCATGTACGGACAATTTCAATATTCGATAAAACCGTTAAGCATGGTGTCCTCCGATCTATGGTCCCGGTTTCAGACCACTCTCGATGCCTATTTCTTTTTACGCTCAACACCGGGGCCTATTGCCGATTCCGGCATCGATCCGGATTCGACGGAAACCTATCTCGGGACCGAAATTGATCTCAGTATCAATTTTCGTCCGGTGTCCGATTTAGGGGTCGCGCTTAAATCGGGCCTCTTTCTGCCTTCACAGGCGGCCTTCACTTCCGAGAATTCGACACCGAGGTTTTTGATGGAGTTTTATCTGTCGTTTAGTTTTTAAAAGAATTTGTTCTTTGTCGCTAGAAGGTGTATACTAGATTATACAGAATTGCCGTAGACGGATGTTCGGCAAGGAGGGATTTGTCTCTATGAGAAAGAAACTATTTCTATTATTAATATTAATGCTCTCTGTTTTGCCGCTCGTATGGACCGATATGGTTGTGGTCAAAGAGACTTCCGGGAAGGTAGAAACCAGACCTCCCGGCGGAGCGGCGTGGAGCGTGGTTTCAGCGGGTCAGAGTATCGATGTGGGAGCGACGATTTCTACAGGATTTAACTCAACCGCGGTAATCGATCTGAACAATAGTTTCCTGGAAGTGGAACCCCTAACCAGGATGACGGTTGAAGATTTACTCCAGGAAGAGGGTACCGTGACCACAAAAGTTTTTTTAAAAGTCGGAAAAGTGAAAGCGACGGTAGAATCGGCGGAGGGGCTTACCCACGATTTTACGCTCAGAAATCCGACTATGACTGCATCGGTTCGTGGTACGGAACTGGTCGTTGAAGAATTCTCGATTGAATGTCTCGATGGTAGAATTGTTGTAACATTCTCCTCCGGCAGGGAATCGTTGGTGTTCGGAGGGGAAAGCAGCGGCGGAGAAAGCGCGTACGTTAGCAGCTATACAGTCAGTCCGTACACCGCTTCCGACGCGGAAGTCGAACCACCCAGTGAAGGCGGCCAAGAAAACGCAACCACCGGTACCATTAAGATTATCTATTAGGAGGGTGAGGTGGATATGAAAATTTTACGATATACAGTTTTAATTGTTTTCGTGTTTCTAATTTTTTCCTGTTATTGGACTCCGTCGGGAGAGGATGGAGCGCTCAAGCTTGATTTCGAATCTTCGTTTGTTTCAAAAGGGACCGCTCCGGGGACCGAAACGGACGCACGGGTCTATCTTCTTTCGAGTAACTATACCTTGCACACCTTTGAGAGCGGTAAAGTCTATTATGAGGCGGACATCACCGGAAAAGAGCCGATTATAATTGAAAAAATACCGGCCGAAGAGTGGACCATCCTTTTGGCCCTCGGAGAGGCGACAGGTGGTGTGTTTGAGACGGTACGGTACGGCTCGTCAGCACCCACGCAGATCAATCCGGGCGGCATAGACAGCCCGACTACGATTTCCGTTGCGTTGAAAAACTCACCGGTCACGCCTGCGATTTCTCTCTTCGGTAAAGACTTTAACGCGGTTGTTTCAATAGACTCTGCCGTGTACGCTTCAACAGGTTCGACTATCTATTCCGGGGATACGGTGGGCACTTTATCGGTGCTTTCTGCTAATTTACCGGGCAGCCGCTCTATCAATTCCCTTTCGGTAGGTAAGTGGTTCGGCTCATCAACCTTTTCTAGGGAACTGTGGGTTAATACCACACAAGGAATTCTGCCCTACAGAGGCGGACAATTCGTTACCACCTTTTATGATGCCGAAGTGTCGGTTAGAGATTCTCTTGCCTTATATACCGCGGCAGATCCCAACATTACCACTTCCGAAGCAAGTCTCGCCGTTTTCTACAAACGACAACAGGGGGTCGGAGGAACATTTATCGAAGAAGATGATAAAAACGATCCCACACAATGGTCATGGACCGATGTGAAGGAATTGGAGGGAACGCTTGCACCGAACCAGGAGCTGGTTCTCGACTTTGAAGTCGTCGGCGATTACGGCTTTTTCGCTTCTCCTCTGGGGGCGTTTCAGATGACAAAGGATGTGTTTGAATCCGGATCGGGGAGTAATCTGAGCAGTGTCTTAGCCGATGGTGTCTTTTTCGAAATAGCGGGTGAAGGCGGAAAACCGGTAAAGATCCTGTCGTTGGCCTACGATGAGAACACCGGCGTCTTTTACATCGGAACGGCAAATGGGGTTTATCGATCGACACTGAACAGTGAATTTGTCCCCCAAAATCCGATACGAATAAGCGGTACCGAGGACTTTGGAATTACGAAGATAGTGGTTAACGATTCTTATGCCGCGTTTGTCTCGGAATACGATGTCTTCCTGCAGCGAAAATCGGACAGTCTGCTTAAAAAGCTGCCCTTTTACGCCGGATTGCCCGGAAGGTTAACATCACTTGCATGGAAAGGCGGATCGAATGTCCTTCTGGTCTCCGGTTCAGGCCTGGATGAAAACGGTGATGATAGTCTTTTCGGAAGCGGCGGACTGGTCTCCATCGATATGAACGGTATTTTTACTAAAGCAAAAGCCACCACCTTTGGTGGTGGTCACAGTTAGGCTTTGCC
>CAZJBZ010000035.1:0-18235 GCA_964543975.1 uncultured Spirochaetales bacterium | reverse complement strand
ACCGCTTCATCAATGATCGACTCTACCGAAAACCACTCTGATTTATAAAGTTGGGACACCGTGGGAGAGGTAATACTGGGCAATAAACTCACAATCGCGTCGAGGCTGTCGCCGGGGACATTCATCTTGATTCCAACCATCCGTTCCGCCGTAAGCGCCCCTCGAAGCAGCATATCGATCTGATCAATTTTCTTTTTTTTCGTCGGATCTTGTAAGCTCCGTTTATTCGCGATCAGTTTGGTGTTACTTTCCAATAGATCATCGACGATTCGAAGCCCGTGCGCGCGGATCGTGGAGCCGGTTTCAGTCACTTCTACGATCGCATCGACCAATCCTTCAACGACTTTCGCTTCCGTCGCCCCCCACGAAAACTCTACTTCCACAGGAATATTCTTCTCAGCGAAAAAACGCTTGGTGAAATTAACCAGTTCGGTGGAAATCCGTTTTCCCGCGCAATCTTCAAACTTCTTAATAGGGGAATCCTGAGGCACAGCCAGCACCCAACGGACCGGACGTGTGCTTGTTTTCGCGTAGACCAGCTCGGAGACGATTTCTACATCCGAAGCATTTTCCAAGACCCAGTCCAAACCTGTCAAACCGATATCAAGCACCCCGGCCTCGACATACCTGGCCATTTCCTGGGCGCGAACCAAAGCGCAGGAGATATCGTTATCATCAATCGATGGAAAATAGTTGCGAGAAGAAATCGATATTTTCCATCCGGCCTTTTCAAAAAGGTCCAATGTTGCTTTCTCGAGACTGCCTTTCGGCAGTCCCATTTTAAGCGGCGCGTCTTTCATTTCTTTTCTCCGTATTTTTTATCGGGGTCGAATACTTTTACTCCGTCGATAACCGGAACACCATTTTCCAACTTTCGATAAAAACAGCTTTGATATCCGGTATGGCAAGCGGCATCTCCAACCTGTTCAATTTTAAGCAAAACGCAATCATTATCACAGTCGACCCGAATTTCTTTCACCTTTTGGATATTTCCTGAAGATTCTCCTTTCTTCCACAATTTCTGTCTCGATCGTGACCAATAGTGGGCTATCCCGCTCGCCGTGGTTTTTTCCCATGCCTCTTTATTCATATAGGCAAGCATGAGTACTTTGCCTGAGGTAGAGTCTTGCGCGATAGCGGGGACAAGCCCGTTTTCTTTTTTAAAATCAAGCTCCATCATGTGAACGTCCTTATTTCTTTTCGATTTTTCTCTACCATACAGAAGGCAGCGAAAAATGACAATCACTTTGGTTGAAGAGTCGCTAATGCTTACTGCAATCAACCGAGATTCTTACAAAATGGGATTTGCCTGTCTCAACTGTACGAAACAGCGTATAGTCTGTAGTATGTGTTTCAAGGAGGCACGCATGAATAGGGACCCTATAACCGGCTTCAAGTTAGGAGAACCGGAAAAAACACCTTTCCCGCCCGATTTTCGTCCCGATTGGATAAAGGTCCGTGAAACTTTCGATCGATTAATTCTTTCTGCTTCCGGATGGAGAATGGTGTTCGCCGCGGATGAAAAAGAAGAGAGTATTACACCCTCGATAACCGTTGAAAGCGGCATAGTAGCTGCCGCAATGGCGTTTATATTTATTCGATTTCTGAAAACTTACCTTTCAGGAGGAGATGCTCATTCGAGGACCGATTCCGATCAGCCGACCATTGTTGTCGGCTGCGACAGCCGGCAGACAGGTCCAACCATTGCCGATATTATGCTGCGTGTTTTATTATCCCAACACAGCAGAGTTCGGTATCTTTTTATAACGGCCGCGCCCGAAATAATGGCATACACAAAACGAAGCGACGATATTGACGGTTTTATCTATATTTCAGCCAGTCACAATCCCATCGGTCATAACGGAGTGAAATTCGGATTGTCCGACGGCGCCGTTATAGGCGGTGAAAAATCGAAATTATTGATAGACCACTTGTCTGAAGCAATAATCGATTCACAAAACCACCAAGAAATCGAACAGCTGCTCGACTCCATTTCCTTTCTAAACAGTACCGAACTTGAAACCGTTTATTCCCACATGCCCGGGTGGAAAGAATCCGCAAAAAAAGTGTATCACTCATTTGCACGGGAGGTGATAAGCGGCAGCAGTTCTAAAGAACTGCAACAACAATTCTTTAAGAACCTGCGGCGAAACAGCACAGAAGAACCTATCGGTGTGGTAGCGGAGTTAAACGGCAGCGCCCGGACCCTTTCCATCGATCAACAAATACTTCAGGAAGCAGGCATTAAAACCGCCATTATCAATGGAACGCCGCGCGAAATAGTCCATCCGATCGTGCCCGAAGGACCGTCCTTAAATCTCTGCAGGGACGAGTTGGAAAAAAGGGCCGAACAGGATAGGGCCTTCCTCTTCGGTTATGTACCTGATAACGATGGAGATAGAGGGAATATCGTCTATATGGATCGGGCCATAGGAAGGGCTAACGTATTGGAAGCTCAGCAGGTTTTCGCCTTAGTATGCGTTGCGGAACTCTCCTTCCTCATATCGAGTGGAATTCCTAAGGAAAAAATCGCGGTTGCGGTCAATGGACCCACTTCGCTGAGAATAGAGGCGATCGCGGAAGCGTTTCAAGCGACTGTCTTTCGCGCTGAGGTGGGAGAAGCGAATGTAGTAGCATTGGCCCGCAAAATCCGTGAATCAGGTATGACGGTCCGGATCCTCGGGGAAGGATCCAACGGAGGAAACATAACCCATCCTTCTACGGTCCGTGATCCGTTAAATACTCTCTTCGCGCTGTTAAAACTTCTTCTTTTTCGGAAGGGTACGGTTCGAGATGGTTCTCCTTCCAACTCCGAAAAACTAAAAGATCTTTTCGGTATCTGGTGTACACATTCGGGACAGACCGATCAGTATCGGGAAGATTATACCCTCGGGGACATTATCTCGTCTCTCCCCCGCTACTCGACCACCCCCATAACGGAAACAAGAGCAAAATTGGAAATAAAGGCCGGTGATCATACCGAATTAAAACGACACTATCTGTCATTGTTCAAGCAGCAATTTCCAACCATAAAACAGGAACTGTATGATAAGTTTAAGATCGTTTCGTGGGTGCCTCTTCTTCACGCGGGGGTAACTACCGTTGAGGGAGAGGAAGCAATCGAAACCTACTTCAGAGATAACGGTAATCTCAACGGCGGGTTAAGGATTCTGTTCAAAAACCGCGAGGAGAAGGCTGCCGCGTTTGTTTGGATGCGGGGCTCAGGCACCGAACCGGTTTTTCGGATTTTAGCCGATGTCGAAGGAGACGATAATTCGAAGGAAAAGGAGCTTCTCGCCCTGCACACCCGTCTTATTCAGGAAGCTGATTCCGCATTCTGACGCTTTTTCTTCACCTGTTCGGCTTTTCGGCTTATCTTGTTCCATATTCCGATAAGCCCCATTGCTTTTTTCATCGCGATAAGCGTCTTTTTCGCCTCTTCACGCATTAGCAGAGTTCCGTCAAAGATAACCTCATCAACTAATCCCGTCCGCTCTTCGTACGCTTGTCGTTTCTCGCGCAATGGATCGAGAAAAAGGTTAAGAGCGGTACACAATTTCTCCTTGACTTCTACATCCCCGACTTTACCGTCCCTATACCGCCCTTTTAAATCTTCAACTTCTTCTTTATTAGCATTAAAAATATCATGATATATGAAAACCGGATTACCTTCCACCCGGCCGGGAATGTCGGCCCGTATTCTGTTCGGATCGGTATACATACTGAAAACTTTCTTCCTGACGGCTTTTGCATCATCTGAAAGAAGAATCGCGTTGTTAAGCGACTTCGACATTTTTGCATTGCCGTCGGTACCTACCAAGGTGGGGACTTCACCAACCATGACCTCGGGAACGGGGAACACCTCTCCATAGAGATAATTGAACCTTCTGGCGATTTCTCGAGTCAGTTCCACGTGTGATTCGTTATCTTTACCGACGGGAACAAGGTGCGCCCTCGGCATGAGGATATCGGCCGCCTGTAAAACCGGATACCCTAACAGACCAAAAGGCATCTCATTTAGATGTGCCGACTGGGCCATCTCTTTTAGACTCGGAATTCGCTGAAGCCGCGGGACCGTAGTCATCATCTCAAAGATCAAATTCATCTCATACACTTCATGGACGGCGGATTGAAGGTAGATAACCGAAATGGAAGGATCGATGCCGACCGACAGGTAATCCAAAACCATCTGCCTGACATTTTCCGTTATCGATTCGACGGCGTTCTTTTCCGGCCGTGTGGTGAGGGTATGCAGATCGGCTACAATAAAATAACAGTTGTACTCCCGCTGCAATCTTATCCGATTTTTCAGAGAACCGACGTAGTGTCCCAAATGGAGTCTTCCGGTGGGACGGTCGCCGGTTAAGATACGTCTTTTTTCCATAAGGTGCTAAGCATATCGAAATTACCTTTTTTTGAAAAGACGTATTTTACTTTTATAACCGGTCCCCATTAAAATATTCACCGGCTTTAAAAACGGTACATTGGCACAAAATATTTTAATGGTGGCCACAATCGGCACAGCGATGAACGCACCCACTACTCCCCAGAGCCAACCCCAAAAGAGTAAGGAAAGGAGAATGACAACCGGACTTAAATCGAGCCGTTCACCGGACATAAGCGGATCAAGGAATTGACCGAAAAAAAGCTGGAGCGCGGTCATAGTAATAGTGACTGCCGCCGGTTCCGCAAGAGAGGGATAGAATTGGACCACCCCCATCAGCATAATCACGACAACAAAAATGATGGACCCTATCTGGGGAATAAAATTGAGAAGAAAAGCCAAGGCCCCCCACACAATCGGAAAATCCATCCCTATTATTCCCAATGTGACGCTCACACTCAAACCGGTTAAAAAACTGACCAACATTTTTACGCCGAGGTATCGACTTACTTGACGAGTGATATGTTCGAGCATGATACCGATTCTGCGGCTGGTATGAGGCGGATATGCCTGAGTTAATTTGACTTTGAAGTGGGGCGTTTCGAGAAAGAGGAATATCAAGAATATCGTAACAATGATAATAACACCGACGAAATTGGCGAATGAGCCGGAAATGGAAAACAGATGGGGGGTTATTTGATCGAATAAATCGAACTCGGTCACTATTGCATCCGGAATATCGAAACGCGCGAGATACCTGCTGTTGATAATATCATGGATGATTTCTTGAAGTCGTAATTTATATTTGGAATACTCTTTTACAAACGATTGAATACTGCTGTATACGAACCATCCGATTAGAAACATAAAACCGGAAAGGAAAACGATAACAAAGAAAATGGAAAGAAACCTGGGAATACGGAACCCCTTCATGAGGAATCTGATAATTGGTGTAAATAACAGAGAAAGAAGGAGAGCGATGACAAAGGGTAAAATAATTGTTTGAGTCACATCCAACACAAAACCAAGTGCTATTATTGCTAAAATACCCAATAAAAATGCCGTAAATTTTTGCGCGTCCATATCCGTAAAATAACATATTACGTCTAAAGAATTAAGATGCCGGAGGCACATGCAAAGGTATTTTCTGTTGACGGTACTATGCATACTAACTACAGTACAAGAGAGAGCACCTAATCGATACATACCGGAGGCCCTCTATGAGGCAAGAGAAGGACAAAAAAACCGCCTATATTATCGACCCATGGACCATTACCGAATCACATTTAGAGAGAGAGCTTGTCCCTCGAAGTGAATCCGTTTTTACCGTGGGGAACGGCCGGATAGGTGTCCGCGGTTCTTTTTCTGAGGATCGAAATGTATACAGCCCGGGAACTTTTATTAACGGTTTTTACGAAATCGTGCCGATCTGTTATGGTGAATGGGCCTATGGATTTCCACGGAGCAAACAGCAGATTGTTCCCGTTCCCAGCGCGGTTGAATTGGATTTCCTCATTAATAATGAACTTTTTGATCCGCTGATGGGGACACTTCTCTCGTATACCCGTACGCTGGATATGAGAAACGGCCTTCTACGGAGATTCATACGGTGGCAATCTCCGAAGGGTATTGAGATCGAAGTTGAAACAACCAGATTGGCGCCGTTTGTCCAAAAACCGTTTCTACTCTTCCAGTTATCGCTGCGGTGCAGACAGAGTGATATCCCCCTTGAAATAAGAAGCAGTGTTAATTCCGCAGTCTCCTCACATCAAACTAATCCTTTTGATCCCAGAATCGGCCCTCAAATATCACCAGAATCGATCATTCCCGGCATTGCCGAATGGAGGGACCACAGCGGTGTTCTCTCTTTCTCCACAAAAAATAGTAAAAAGATAGTAGCATGCGCCGTTCGGAACCGTGTTAACCACCACAGAAAATACGAGGATCATTTTTCTGAAAATCCTGTAAGCATTACCCACACAATTCGTACCTCGCTTCAATCAGACAATCTGTTTACCATTACCAAATACGCGTCTTACGCAATTGGAGAGATGGATGAGTCCGGCGCTGAGGAGGTTGCCGACAGGGCCGTCTCGGACGGCGATACTTTCGCCCGGAAAACATTTGAACACTACAAAGATGAGCAGAGTGATTATTTACGCCGATTTTGGGAAGGGGTCGGAATTGGCATCAAAGGAGAAGCAGCACTGCAACAGGGCATGCGATTCAATATTTTCCACCTTCTTCAAGCCGCCGGAACCGACGGGGAAACCGGAATTCCCGCGAAAGGTCTGACAGGCGAAGGATATGAAGGGCACTCTTTTTGGGATACCGAGATCTATATTCTGCCCTTTTTCTCCTATACCTTTCCGGAGATCGCGAAAAAAATAATCGACTATAGATATTCCACCCTCCCGAAAGCCGAAAAAAGAGCGGCCGAATTATCTCATCGCGGTGCTCTCTACGCGTGGCGTACAATTAACGGAGATGAATGCTCCCCCTACTTTCCTGCGGGAACGGCCCAATATCATATCAATGCCGATATTATGTTCGCGGTCCGCACCTATCTGAAGACCACGGATGATAGAGATTACTTATGGGAAAAAGCAGCGGAGATGGTCTTCAAAACTGCGATTTTTTATCTTGATCTTGGAAGTTTTATCGAGGGAAAAGGGTTCTGCATCAATGGTGTAACCGGACCCGATGAATATACCGCAATGGTGAACAATAATACATACACTAATCTTATGGTGCAGGAACATCTGCGCTACGCCGCGCGGACGGCGAAAGAACTGCAGGAAAGTGATTCAGTCCGCTTTGAAGAATTGACGCGGCGTTGTGATATTACAAACGTCGATATCGAGCTGTGGCAAAAAGCTGCCGAAGCAATGTATCTGCCATACGACAAAGAAAGGGGAATGTACGGACAGGATGATTCCTTCTTTTTTAAACCGAAATGGGACTTTCAATCTACCCCGACGCATAAATTTCCCCTCCTCCTTCACTATCACCCGCTCAATATTTATCGACATCAGGTACTGAAACAGCCCGATACCGTACTCGCAGGGGTCCTCCTGCCGAAAGCCTTTTCAGCCGCCGAAAGGCGAAGACACTTCCATTACTATGATCCGTTGACAACAGGCGATTCTTCACTTTCCCCCTGCGTGCAGAGTATCGCCGCGGCCGATATTGGCTTCATCGAACAAGCCTATGAATATTTTATGCAAACCGCCAGGATGGACCTTGATGATATCAACCGGAACACAAAAAACGGACTTCATCTCGCGTCGATGGGTGGAACATGGGTTTCTCTCTTTTTCGGGTTTTTGGGATTTCGATTAATCGATGGTGTCCCTCATTTCTCCCCGTGCCTGCCGAAACAGTGGACTGAACTTACATTTCGGATTACAGTGCGCGGCTCGCTTCTGGAGCTTATTCTTGATCATTGTATTGCACACTACTCTTTGATAGACGGCCCTGAAATAATGTTGTTTCATAAAAATAGACAAATCGATCTTTCACGGGACAACCCAACGAGTCTTTCCATGAAGCCCGAATTGGAAGCCGTTATTTTGGATTTGGACGGGGTCATAACCGATACCGCCGAATACCATTATACAGCGTGGAAGCGGCTGGCGGATGAACTCCAATTACCATTCAACAGAGAGTTCAACCACAACCTGCGAGGTATTGGAAGAATAGAATCGCTACAAAAAATAGTCGAACAGACCTCCCGGTCGTTTTCGGATGAGGAAATTTACCAGTACGCGCAACGGAAAAACGGTTACTATAGAGAACTGATCGACACAATCACTCCGGATGAATTGCTGCCGGGAATCGGAAAACTGCTTTCCGATTTACAAGCAAACGGCATAAAGGTAGCAATCGCATCGGCAAGTAAAAACGCCCTGAAGGTCATTCACAATCTAGGGATAGAAAACTCACTCGATTACATAGCCGACGCTGCCTCTATAGCCGTCGGAAAACCTGATCCTGAGATATTTCTCACCTGCGCGGAACAGCTTACAGTTCCATTCACGCATTGTGCCGGAGTGGAAGACGCCGAGGCCGGAATAGAAGCGATCAACAACGCCGGAATGTTTTCCATCGGTATCGGTGATTATCTTCAAGCACCGGATTGGAAACTCTCTTCAACTGAACAGTTGACTTTTACGGCACTAAAAGACAATTTCACCCGCTTCTGGAATGGTTGAGCGGGACTTTCCACTTCCTTGACAATCTGTTATAATGGTTAAACCATTGATATGTGTTGTAAACAGCCGACTCTTAAGGCCCATATGTTTAAGCAGATAAAACAGAACAGAGTATTTCAAGGGGTAATCGTTCAAATCGAAGAATCGATTTTGACCGGTGACCTTCAAATCGGTGACAAGCTTCCTCCTGAGCGGGAATTGACTGAACTATTCGGGATAAGCAGAGGAACTCTCCGGGAGGCACTTCGTGTCCTTGAGCAGAAGGGGCTTATTGATATTAAAACCGGAGTATCGGGAGGAGCAATAGTCCGTTCCGTTCCCCCTCAGAAAGTGAGCGAAAGTCTCGGCCTTCTCATTCGTTCTCAAAAGGTATCAATGCATGAAATTGCCGAATTTCGCGAAGATGTTGAGGGGACGGTCGCGTATCTGGCGGCGACAAAAAAAGAACGGTATAACAAGGAACGAATCGAAAACCTTTTACGGAAAGCCGAAGAGTGCGCTACCGAGGGTGTTGCGGCTTGGGACCGTTTTATCGATCTCGATAATCGGATCCACGATGAGTTTTCCCATGTTGCCGACAATAGACTTTACACGATGATTCTTCATACGATCCACGAAAATATAAACCGCTATTACGACCGCCTATTACCGAGAAAACAAGAAATAATGGTACGAAATCTTAACGATTTAAAAAAAATCGCATCCGCAATTGAGGCCGGCTTGGCTGATGAAGCGAAGAAACATACGCAACGTCATATACGACAATTTTATATCTACATGAAACAAGGAAAGGAGCTTTTATGATCCAAGCAAAAATCAACGTACCAATGCCGACGAATGAACCGGTAAAAAATTATGCTCCAGGCTCATCAGAGAGGGAGGATGTAAAGCAAGCTATCGCTTCCCTGCGCGGTAAGCAGATTGAGATCCCACTTGTTATCGGCGGGAAGGAGATTAAAACCGGAAACACCGGCACGTCTGTGATACCCCATGATCACCAAACAGTTCTCGCGCGCTACCACAAAGCGGGAGAGGAAGAGGTTGCAATGGCTGTCGATGCCGCGTTAGCAGCACAAAAAAAATGGGCAGCGTTAGATTGGCATGAGAGAATCGGCATCTTTCTTAAAGCGGCGGAACTTATTTCCGGTCCCTACAGGAACGTGATGAATGCCGCCTCAATGCTCTCCCAGGGCAAGAATGTCTATCAAGCGGAAATCGATGCCGCTTGCGAGTTAATCGATTTTCTCAGGTTTAATGCCTATTACGCGATGCAGATCTTTGAGCAGCAACCTCTCTACTCTTCCAAAGGGATATGGAATCGGATGGATTACAGACCACTGGAAGGGTTTATCTTTGCCGTAACTCCGTTTAATTTTGCGGCAATCGCGGGAAACCTGCCGTCCGCGCCCGCAATGGTGGGAAATGTGGTCCTCTGGAAACCCGCCTCCAACGCAGTTTATAGTGCTCATCATATCATGAAAATTTTCATGGAAGCAGGCGTTCCCGACGGTGTCATCAATTTCATCCCCGGCCCCGGTAACCGGATCGGTCCTACTGTTTTGGAATCTCCTCATTTAGCAGGGGTCCACTTCACGGGGAGTACAGCTGCGTTTCAGTCTATTTGGCAGACTGTAGGACAAAATATTGCTCATTACAAAAGTTACCCCAGAATAGTGGGAGAAACAGGAGGAAAGGATTTTATCTTTGTTCATCCAAGCGCGGATTTCCAAGAGGTTGGTACGGCAATCATTCGCGGGGCTTTCGAATATCAGGGACAAAAATGTTCTGCGGTATCTCGAGTCTATATTCCGGAGAGTCTATGGGCCGATATCAAGACCTTTGTATTGGATGAAATGGAAACCATCACAATGGGTGACGCTGAGAATTTCACCAATTTCATGAATGCCGTCATCGATGAGCCCGCTTTCGATAAGATAAAAAGCTATATCGATTATCTGAAAGGATCGAATGAAAATGAAATAATCTATGGAGGGGGAGCGGATAAGAGCAAAGGCTATTTTATAGAGCCGACTATCGCCGTTACGACCGATCCTCAATCGAAAACCATGATCGATGAGATATTCGGTCCGGTTGTTACTATCTATGTCTATCGCGATGATCGCTATGAAGAGACGCTCTATCTCTGTAATGAAACTTCCCCGTACGGATTAACGGGAGCGATCTTCTCGAAAGACAAATACGCAGCGGCGGCTGCCGAAAGAGTTCTCATAAATGCCGCGGGCAATTTCTATCTCAACGACAAACCGACAGGCTCCATTGTCGGGCAACAACCGTTCGGAGGCAGCCGGGCAAGCGGCACAAACGATAAGGCCGGCAGCTTTCTTAATATGGTTCGGTGGCTCAATCCGCGATCAGTCAAAGAAAATTTCCTGCCGCCTAAGGACTATCGTTATCCATTCTTGGGAGAATGAAACGATACATCCGGCAGTGCTTCTACGGTAGTTGAGATGCCAGCTTGAAACTGTGTTTTTTATACTGTTCCGCCATGGTGCGGTTATTTCGCCGCCATACCTCAATCGGCATATATTTCTGTACTTCGTAGAGCAGGTAAAAAATCCTTCTGATTGACGCCTCCTTCGATGTATCGCGGGTTTCTCCGTAACCTTCCCAGAAAGACGGTTCACTTATTCCGCAATAGTCTAGCACGGCGAACTCGATCTCTCTGTCTCCCCATAGGGCCCGATCAAAATCCACCAAACCGGTTACACTGCTTTCTTCATCGACAAGGATGTTTTGACTCCAGATATCCATATGGAGAAGAATCGGCTCGACAGAATGTTGAAAGAAACGTTCAAACTTATCGAAAAGAATCCGCATTCTCAATGCTT
Organism: uncultured Spirochaetales bacterium; assembly: GCA_964543975.1. Classification (GTDB taxonomy): domain Bacteria; phylum Spirochaetota; class Spirochaetia; order SPDA01; family CAZJBZ01; genus CAZJBZ01. Next base: position 6,788 of record CAZJBZ010000035.1, on the reverse strand, counting down.
CTTCGGATGTATATGTTCCGCATTCAAGAACATCGTCAATTAGCTTATTCCACATTATGCCGAAAGCAGTACACCAATCCGCCGCGGGCTCCATCGGTCTGTGAGCGCCAAGATAACCGTATTTTTTTTCTCCCTTGGCCCAAAGAACGTCAGATGAAAGAGTATGTAAACGGCGAAGATAAATTCCTACCATGAAAAGGGCCCGGTTCAATTCAGATTGAGTAAGGCCTTGCACATCACTCAACGGTTTTCCGGGAAGCGCGGTCATTAGTAAATAATCCCGGTCGATTAGACACCGGTCGAAATCGTAAGCTGCCACATCGGCAACGGGTATATCAATGTTTTCTTTGATGAGTGTATGGAGTTCCGGTTCCTGACGCATCATTTGTCGTTCATAAAAGAGAAAACCCGCGTCATCGGGAGGAGCTATCCGCAGCACGAAGGTCCCGTCTCCGGTTGTTACCCAATACGAGCGATTATGCTTGCCTGTCGGAATTTTTGCGAACTCAACGGTATCCGTCGGACTGCTTGTAATCGGTTGTATAAGTTGAAGAAGTCTTGCTCGATCATACATTATCACCCTCCATAAGCTCGATTGAGCCTATCATACCTTAGGTCTCTTTCAAATCCCTACAGTTTCCTTTTTGAATTGTTGTACTGTGACATCCTGTAAAATTATTCTTGAGCAAACAGGTATACTTATAGTATAACTATACCGATGGTTTTGTACCGTAATATTGTGCGCCTTTTCTCCTCATCCTGCATCGCGGTTATCCTGCTAACCTGTTTTCCGCTAGAGATTCAGCCGCAACAGCAATCCGACGATAATCGTAACGGACCTGTTTTAATCGGTACCGAGTTAAATTATCCACCCTATTCGTATCTCGATGAGAAAGGGAAAATCACCGGTTTTAATGTCGATCTTGCGAATGCTGTCGCGCAAGTGATGAACATGAACATCCGGATTTATCCCGCACCGTGGCATGAAATACGCGATGAGCTGCTCAATGGTTCGATCGACTCAATAGTCAGTCTCATCGTGTTGCTTATCATTGCCTCCGCGGTACTTTTTTGGATTATTTCTCTCCGCAAACAGATCAGGAGACGGACGGCGTCACTCCGGAATGAAGTGCTCCAAAGAAAAAGCACCGAACTAAGGCTGGTCCATCTCAACTCGGTGCTTCGCGCGATACGGAATGTGAACCAGCTGATAACCCATGAACGCGACGCGCGAAAATTACTGCAAAAGAGTTGTGATTTCTTAACCGAACGCGAGGGGTTTTTCCACGCGTGGATCATTTTAATGGATGATCACTTGAAGGCGGCTGATATGTTCTGCTCGCCAACCACCGGCCTCCTCGCTTCGATGAAAAGCACAGTTCTCAGGCAAGAGTATCCGAAGTGTGTTCGAGAAGCATTAAAGACGGACGACGTTTTCATAACAGAAGACCCCGTGCGAGAGTGTAAAGGGTGTGTTTTCACCCCCTCCTACCGCAACCAAGGCGGTATGTCCATACGTTTTAGATACGAAGATACGATCTATGGAGTACTGACCGTCTCCGTGGAAAAGCAATATCTGCAGGATGAAGATGAACTTCTTCGTGAACTGGCCGGTGATATTGGTTTTGCACTTCACGATATAGAAGTGACGCGGGAACGAGAGGAATTGCAGCAGTCACTGAAAAGAGCAACAGTCATTGTAGAAAACAGTCCTCTCGTACTCTTTCGTTGGAAAGCGGAAGAGAACTGGCCGGTCGACTATGTGAGTGATAACGTACGAAGATTCGGATATAGTCCGGAAAGTTTTATAGACGGCAGGGTAACCTACCCCTCCATCATTTATCCCGACGATCTCGACCGGGTGGCGGAAGATGTCCGCCGTTACTCTGAAGGCGATACAAACGAGTTTACCCAGCGGTACCGTATTTTCAACGCTGACGGCCAAGTGTTCCGGATTGAAGACAAAACAACAATTGAACGCGACATTGACGGCAACGCGCTCGCCTATCAGGGGGTCATCTTCGATATTACCGAGCAAGCGAACAATGAATCGGAGCTCAGGTTTCAATCGATGCTCCTCAATCAAATACAAGATATGATTACGGCGACCGATTTGGATGGAAAGATAACATACATTAATGAAGCGGTATGTCATGCTTTAGGCCGCTCGGGAGAAGAGCTCTTAGGCGATTACATCTATAGTTACGGTGAAAATCCCGACCGGGGCGCCCGTCAAAAAGAGATACTGGAAAGAACCATCAATGAAGGACAATGGCGCGGTGAAGTCATCAACTATTCGAATGACGGAAGAGCAATCGTTCTGGATACGAGGACCCAACTGGTCCATGACAACTACGCCAAGCCGATTGCATTAGTCGGGATCAGCACCGATATTACCGAAATGAAGGAAATGGAAGAAGCCCTTCGTACGAACGAAGCCAGGCTGCGGGCCATCTTCGATTCCGCGGGGGACGTCATCTATTTAAAAAACAAGGACCTTGTTTATACTCATGTGAATCCCGCCATGGAACAGTTTTTTGGTCTCCGCTCAGAGGCAATCATCGGAAATACCGATGCAATTTTGTTTCCGCCCGATCAGGTTAAAGAGATTAATGAAATCGACAGGCATGTACTCGAGGGTTATTCTTCACGACGCGAATTCAATAGACACGTATTGGGAAAGGACAAAATAATTGAGACGATAAAAACCTCGGTACGAGACAGTTTAGGGAATGTAATAGGTTTGTGCGGAATATCGAGAGACGTAACCGACCAGGTACGAACGCGAGAGAAACTGAGATTCACCCTCGAAGAAAAAGAAATTTTGCTCCGAGAGCTCTACCATAGAACAAAAAACAATATGCAGGTTATTGCCTCCATTATCTCCTTACGCAGAAATAACCTTAAACATGAAGACGTCAGACTCATACTGAAAGGAATTGAAACAAAAATATACTCAATAGCTTTAGTCCATCAACGGTTATACCAATCACAGGACCTGTCAAATCTTAATATAAAGGACTATATACAAGAGTTGAGTCGCCTCCTGCTCACCTCTTTTCAAGAACCTTCCCATCCAGTTTCGATTCGTTATGAGTTGGAAGAGATAAAGACACTAATCGATATCGCTGTTCCATTGGGCATTGTTTTGTCTGAGCTGATAACGAATGCCATCAAACATGCCTTCCCCGAGCAAAAAGAAGGGATAATTACCATTAAACTCCGCCGGACGGATAATAGGACGATAATCCTCACGGTCGAGGATAACGGAGTAGGTCTTCCTGAAGGAGTGGACATAACAAAAGCCCGGACGGTAGGATTACAGATAATCTACAACGTGGTGAGTGTTCAATTAAACGGAACCATCCATGTTTCTAATGAGCAAGGAACCAAATGGAAAATTGAAATCGGAGAGACCGACTACCAGGAGAGAGTTTGATATGGACCGAAAAAAGACAATCATGATTGTAGAGGATGAATTGATTTTCGCCCTTAATTTAAAGCGAGAATTGGAAAACCATGGCTACACGGTCCTTGAATTGATAAACAAAGGTGAAAACGCGCTTGAAGAGATAAAAAGGAGTTTACCGAACTGTATTATGCTCGATATCCGCTTGGGTGGTCGAATGACCGGAATAGAAACCGCTCGAGAAATTCGGAAGCTGACTTTGAATCCGATCATTTTTATAACCGGATACAGTAACCACACCGTTGAAAATGAAATGAAATCTATCGAAAACTCTATTTTCTTCAGTAAACCTTTCGCACCGGAGGAAGTCGTATCGACCATCGATCAATTCCTCGAGCAGAATTCTACAGCGTAATGACAAGAGAGGAAATCACCTCCCTTATATCTTTATTTTCGAGAGGTCCTATGGATTATTTTAAGTTGAAACGGGAAGACATTGCCCGCTATTTAGAAACATTCTTTGCCGAAAAAGATGAGGAACTTTCGGCAGTTAACTTTTTAGGAGTACCATTGGGACGGAAGCTCTTCGAGTTTTCCCGTGAAGGGAAAATGATCCGAGGAGGTCTCGTTTCTTTAGGATATCAGCTGTTTAGAGGAGTAACAAGCAGTAGTGAAACGGAGGAATCCTTAATTTCCGCGGGAGCCGCGATGGAACTGTTTCAGACAGCGCTGCTTATTCACGATGATATTATGGACCGCGATAAACAACGAAGGGGCCGGCAATCCATCTTTTATCAATACGTAATGAACGCGCAAGAACAAGCGGATAACGACGCTTATCATACGGGAGAGGCGTTAGGAATATGCGCCGGTGATGTTGCATTTTTCCTCGGGTTCGAATTATTGACGAAAGTGGCCGTCGATTATCAATCCTACAAAAAGATTATCAACCGGTGCGCGAAAGAGTTGAGTTATGTAGGAATAGCCCAAATGCAGGATGTCTATTTTGGTACAACAAAGAGAGAAGTGACCGATCAAGAAATCCTTAATCTCTATCGATATAAAACCGGACGGTATACCTTCTCTTTGCCTCTCTCGGTAGGGTGTATAATAGCCGGACGGCAGGCGGATACTCTTGCAAAAATAGAAGAATTAGGAGAGCTTCTCGGCATCATTTTTCAGATAAAAGACGATGAATTGGGGCTGTTCGGTGAAGAATCCGAGATCGGTAAGCCCGTAGGATCGGACATTATTGAAGGGAAAAAAACGCTCTTCTCGCTGTTTTTGAAGCAAGCCGTCCAAAAGAAAGAGCTGGATAGAATAGAACAAATTTTCGGTAATTCGGCGATAGGGTCCGACGAAATCACCTATATAAGAGAGCTCATCGACACAAACGGTGTCCGTAGAAGGGTAAATGACATTGTAGAAAAATTGGCCACACACATTGACGAGACTATCCTCGCTTTAGGTGAACTTCATGAAGACGGGCAAGAGAGCCTGCGGAATTTAGTCGACTACCTGCTTACACGAACAAAGTAGCCGGCCTTCAATTGTTTATGCCGACGTATGCTCCATCGGCGAAAGCATTCGTCTGCCGAGGACCAGGTTTGCGACCATCCTGCCGCTTAACGCAGCCGAAATAACGCCGCCCGGCCACAGAGTGTAGTGGCCCGCCGTATAGAGGTCCTCAACCGGGGCCCGAAACATATTCAATCCCCAACGCCACACAACGGACTCTTTTTCATGGTAGCACCATCCACCGGTTGAACCGACACTGTTCCGTGAAAATCGGATGAGTGACAGCGGGGTCCCGACTTCTCTGTAAACAATCCGATTCCGTAAATCAGGGTAGATTTTATGGGCATTCTCGATAAGCTGGTCCCCTATTGTATTCTTAAAATTTATGTATTCTTTGGTCCGCATTACATCATCGGTGTTGTTTTTCCAATACTTCTGCCAATCGTAGGCACTGTAGGTTTGAAGCACCGCAGTCGATTTGCCTTCCGGTTCGACAACCTTATTATGAAAGCCGAAATAAGTGAGGACCACCCACATGTTTTTGTGAACATTTTCATCGGAAGTCATATCCGGAAAAATAACATCGTAGTTGGGAAAATAAAAGAGATGATTCGCGTTGAACTGGTTTTCGAGCTTTTCCGGTCCAACATCGAGTCCGAGATAAACACTTACGATCGCCTCGGTAAGCTTGCTGTTTCTTACCTTTTTTACAAAATCCGGCTTAAAATGATTTTCACCGATTAATCCGCCGACGAACTTTTTATAATCTCCCGCGTAGACGATCGTATCACCTGAGTAATATTCTCCATCTTCCGTTGTAATACCTGCGGCACGGTTGTCTTTTATATCGATCCTCTTAACCGATGTGTTAAAAAAGAGGTCGCCGCCATGACTTTGATACTTCTCTACAAGTTTATCGATTAAGGCCTGCATCCCTCCCGCCGGGTACCAATAGTCATGGGCCCATATGTGCCAAAAGCCGGCAAAGAAGATAAAAGGCATCTTATAATATCCTATATTGGTCAACCAGTTCCGTAAATGAGGATTCTTGATGTTATCGCACACCTTGACTCGATAACCGTGCTTGACCCACTTCATAAGTTGCGGCAGCCATTTCGATGCCTTTAAGAGATGTTTTAAGGAAAACGCGTTTATCAAGGGGAAATGATGAGGATCGTAATTATTTTCGAGAAATCGTTCCACCCGTCTTACCTCATCGAAGACGCTCCGCAGACCGCTCTCCTCCGGAAACGCTTCCAGTAAAGCGTTTTCCACGGTGGCGGTGGAATCCACAAAGAAGTCGAAATCCTTCGACATCATTCGGTACCGTATCCGTACCCAGTCGAACTCATCATAAACGCCCAAGTCCTGAAGGATCGGAAACACAATCCCCAAACTTTCAAACGACTGGTCTCCGCCGTCAAAATAGAAACCTTTTCGTTTGAAACCGGACATATTACCGCCGGCATGGTAACTCTGCTCAACAAGGGCCGTTTTTTTTCCCTCTTTCGCCAAATAATTCGCGCATATTAATCCTGAAAACCCGGCGCCAACAATTATTACATCGTATGTAGCCATACTTTACAGCATATCAAAATGGCGGATTTATGCAACAATAAAAGACGTGAAATGGAATAGCGTCCGACTGAAGTAATTACAAGACGAATTGCGTTTTTCCATTTATTCCACTATGATAAACAAAAGAGGGAAACTTAACCAATGCGAAAGAAAGCTGTTATTATCGGCGCGGGTTTCAGCGGTCTAAGCGGGAGTGGGCGTACCCATGACGTTGATAGCATCCGAACTTGCCGCTTTACAGATGAATCAACAACCACCTGCAAAGCAGGTGGTTTGTGGGCAG
>CAZJBZ010000034.1:0-18348 GCA_964543975.1 uncultured Spirochaetales bacterium | reverse complement strand
AGAAAGAACGCCCATTCGGCGGTAGTATACGACCGGGGCGCACCGTTTTTATCATCGCGTTCTTTATCGGAGCCCTCATCCCTCGGTGCTAAAGGAACAAATTGAAGCTCCTCCTCTTGATACTTCCGTTCATTGGTCACGTTACCGAGGATTCTTCCTATCAAAGGAACAGCCATGCTTTCCAGTCGGCTGATCGTTTGCTCTCGATTCGCTGTTCCTCCACCGAAAAGCGGCCGGTTATTTATGAACTCCATCGGGAGGAGGAGCAGCTGGGCCGTAGAGAGTCCGATAATCATGACCGCGAGAAAGAGGGTTATACCGCCTGAACCGCGAAGTGTTTGCCGGATGCTGTTTATCCCGATGAGAATGACGTGGGGAAACGTCTCCGTTCGGAGTGAATGGTGCCGTCCGGATCCGGGTTTTCGTTCCCGCCATACATCCCGGAACACGACATTGACGAAAAAGAGGACCAGTAAAGGATAGAGGAGCCCGATTATGGTAAACATGTTGAACGACCATTCTTGACCGCGGACCACAGTCAACTGGATAAAAAAACGGATGGCGACCAGCGCGACATAGATATTCGACGCCCGGCGTCCGGCTTTCGGCTGTACATTCAAACAGCCGATACCTGAAATAATAAGCGCCGCCGCGACGGCACAGTTGATCAACGCGATAATGACGATTGCGGCCGCGTCAGGCTCAGTTTCAACACCCTGAATGTTGACTGTAACACCCAAGGAGGCGAGAGAGAAGAGCACTCCTATCGCCCGCGCTCCACCGAAAACAAAATGAATGATGCTGAGGACGGTCAAGCCGCTGGGACGTACGGTTTGATTTTTCATACTTTTACTTTACAAGACCTTGAAAGTTGATGAGGATAGTCTGCAGTTTGCTTTTGAGTATACCGTACGAGAAGAACCGCTGAGCGATGTGATAGTTTAGATCGGTCATTTTCCGGCATTCCTCAGGGTCTTCCAGAAGTGTGCGGAGCCGTTCAATGACCTTGTCGGTTATGTAGCCGTCCATGGTGATGACGTCGAACCCCTTTGGTTCGATGTCTACTTCATAGATCGAGTATCTGTTTACAATTGTCGGTTTTTTAAAATAGATCGCCTCCAGAAAGGCGTTCCCGAATCCTTCATAGACTGAAGGGTAGGTTACAATATCGGAGTGAGGATAGATGTCCCACAGAGTATATATCTTTCGTCCGTCGGCAGTCTTCGCTCGGTTTTCTCCAATGATTTCGGGCCGGATGATAAGCGGGACTTTCATTATTTTCGCGTAATTGATGATCCGATCCTGGTACGCCATCCCTTCATCACCGGCGGAATGGGTGATGATCAGCTTCGCTTTCGGATTTTTCAGACGGCTTACCAGTTCGATCGAATGTTCTATTCCTTTCCTCGCGACAATTCGAGTGGGTTGAAGGATGAAAACATCGTTATCGTTTAGTCCTAAATCTTTTCTCACATCCTTGTTGTAATTGTCTATGCCGGGAGGCGGTGTATCGAAATCGAGAATATTCGGAATGATAATTGCCGATATTCCGGTCCGAAAACTGAGCTCCTTGTCGGCCGGACTATTAATGACGATATGCTGAATTGAAGGTAAGACAGGCGGAAAGGCCATTGTCAGAAAATCGGGTATACAGTTTACGAGGAACCGCTGCCGTTCCCATGAGAAATCATGATGGTGCGCGATAGTCGGAATCCCTGTTTCCGCGATTATTTCCGTTATCGCGGTGCCGAAGGGAACGTTCATGGGAATTGTTATGGCGTTTTCGGGGACGATCAAATCGATAGAAAACCTATCCAAGAATTCGTATATCCCCTCTTTCAGCCGCATTCTGAGGTTGTGGATTTTTCCGGTCAGTTCGGAAGCCCTTTTAGTTGTTCCAAAGCAGCTTTTCTGTATTTCCCGGATTTCCGGGTGATCAAAATACGCTTCCTCTAAAATCATCGTTTTTTTCGGCTCCCAATCTGAGAGTCCGGCCAAGAAAAAACAGTTGTACCCCAGTTTTTCCAGTACGGTAACCCATTTTGCCGTTTCAAGGCTTACGCCGTCCGTACCCTGCAGTCTGGTGGAGATGAATCCGATGTTTTTTATCGATCCGGATGCTTTCATTATGTTTTACTCCTGTATATCTCTGCAATTTCTTTTATTATTTCCGCCTCTAAAGGATTGTCGGGTGAAAGTTTAGAGACCTTTTGCAGTATATGCTCTATTCCACCCGGGTATTCGAAGCGGACAAAGTCCTCGTCGGTTGGATAAAGTCCGCCCGTTTCATCCTTTGCCCGAAAATCTACGGCAGCAGCGGCGGTCTCCTCTATTACATCCGCGGGCAAGCCGTGTTTTCGGGCGAGGAGAACGGCGCCGATGATTCGATCGTTTCGTCCCAGTTTGCGATACAGGTCTCTTCCTACCCGGAAAATGGTGTCCCCCAGGGAGCGGTTTTGGAAACGAAACAGAAGGTCGTCGATGTGGTCTCGAAGGGAAGCGGGCGAAAGATCGTTCGGATATTCTCCGTTCAACGCTTCGGCCGCTTGAAGCATACACGTTTTAACCTTTGCGTAAATTTCCGGGTCCTGAAGCGGTTCCCAGATATAGACCCCGTTTGGGTTATCTTGGTAACCGAGATAAGCGGCCGAGGCATGGCCCAAATTGTGAATAAATAATTTACGGTCCACATAGGCGCTGATGTTTTGGACCGGTTTCATCCCTATTATTGGAGGAATCGGGTTTTTAAACCCATTCTTATCAACGATAAGCGTATTATACTCTTCCGCGAACACCCACAACGGATCTTTCTCACTGTCCTCCTCTCGCATGATGGGGACCATCTTCCCGATGCTGGTCTCGACAAAACCGGCGTAGGATACGAGAGGAAAGCCGTCCGGAAGCTGTTTACCGATTCCTTCTTGAAGGAATGCTGCTCCGTTACGAATGTTTTCGGCAATGATGATGTCGATCGGATCGTTTGGGCGCCTCTTATACCGTTCGACCAAACCTTCGGCTATGACCGGAAAGATATGCGGAAGGGCGCTCTTACCGACGGAGGTGGAGACAACGGTTGCTTTTACGATCTCTTCGATGACCGCTTCCCGCTTGTTGCCGTGAACGGCGCGAACATTCCGAACGATGATAGTTTCATCCGGTTGATCATTCCGTTTTATGATTACCCGATAGCGGCGGTCCTCGTTGAGAGCGGCGACTACCCGATCATTTATGTCGATAAAAACAACTTCATAACCGCTTGAGGAGAAAAGTTGACCGATAAATGAACGGCCGATATTCCCCGCCCCGAATTGTACTAAAGTTCCAGCCATTCCAGTTACACTCCACTAAACGATATCAATACTGCAATCCTAAAGTTTTTCCGCGCATTGTACAATCACCGGAGGCACTTGCAAAAATCACCATTTTATCCGGACCACATATCCCTATTTTGAAAGAGGCTCACCTCTATTGACAGATAAAACGGTATACCGTCAAGATAAGGGTTATGAGAAAAACAATCGTAGCATATGGTGAAGCGCTATGGGACCTTCTTCCCTCGGGTCCTCTCCTTGGAGGCGCGCCTCTCAATTTTGCCTATCGGGTGCAGGCCCTCGGTAATCCTGTCTATATGGTGAGCCGTTTAGGCGAGGATGATTTGGGAGAGAAGGCCTACTCGAGAATGAAAACGTTAAAGATGGATACAAGCTACATTCAGCGGGATTCCGATCATCGGACCGGAACGGTTGATGTCTTTTTTGATGAAAAAAAGAACCCGGATTATACGATTAATCCGAACACGGCCTACGATCACATCCGGTATACGGAGGTGCCGGCGACTCTTGTCTCGAAAGCCGATTGCCTCTGTTTCGGCAGCCTGATCCAGCGGGAAGCAGAATCGAGGCAAACACTCTACAGCCTCCTCGATGATTATCAGGGGACCTACGCGCTCTTCGATATCAATTTGCGGAAGAATTGCTATTCAGAGAAGACGCTTTCGCGTTCGCTGGAATACGCGAATGTTTTAAAGTTGAATGAAGATGAGATTGCCGAACTGGATGTAATGTTTTCTTTGGGAAAGACCACAATCGCGGAACGGGCAAAGAGCATTGTGAACAGATTCCGGCTTTCCTGTTGTCTGGTTACGCTGGGGGAAAACGGTTCTTACGCGGTATCCGAGGAGGGTGTTGAAATTTACGGTCCGGGTTACCAAATCGAACTTGTCGATCCCATCGGCTCCGGAGATGCCTGTACGGCCGGTTTTATTCACAAACTGCTTGAGGAGACTCCGCTCGAGGAGGCCGTCGATTTCGGCAACGCTTTTGGCGCGTGTGTTGCCTCTACCGAGGGTGCTTCGGCGGTGGTGACCAAAGAGCAGGTCGAGGCCTTTACCCGGTCGGGACGACGGACAAAAATACATCCTGAGTTTGCGTAGTGTGTCGCTTTTAAAAGTGTCCCCAGTCCGGTTTAAAACTCTTGAAAAAAAAAGCATTTCATAATAGATTAATAAGCAAACAGAAAGTGTTTAGAAGCAATAGCGATAATGATAACAAACCTTACCGATAGAGAAAAAGAACTTCTCTCTCTTTTGACCGAAGACGGCAGCCTGACGGTAACCGACGTCAGCCGACTGCTGAGTGTTTCCGCGGTCACTGCTCGTAACGATCTGGACAGTCTCGCCGAGAAGGGATATATCATTCGAACCAGAGGAGGAGGCGTTCCGGCATTCCATCCGAGCATCTTAGAACGGCAAAAGCATATGCTTGACGCAAAAAACCGTATCGCCAAGGAAGCTGCTTCCCTCATTTCGGATGGAAATAAGGTGATGATAGAGGCGGGTACGACAACCGCTTTGGTTGTCAAATACCTGTTGGGAAAGCGGGACATCGATATCGTAACCAATTCGAGTCTCATCCTGCCGTACGCGAGATCAAACCCCGCCATCCATCTGACCATGGTCGGAGGAGAGTTTCGGACCTCTACCGAATCATTCGTGGGATCGATGGCCCTTCGTGAGTTGGAGCGGTTTCATGTACGGTACGCTTTCGTCGGCACGGACGGTTTTTCAATCGTCAACGGTCTCACAACTCATCTGTCCGAAGGTGCCGAAATAGTACGGAAAATGGCCGAGCAGGCGGAAAAAACCATTTTGATAGCCGATTCCTCGAAGTATGATAAAATCGGTTTTGCAAAGGTGCTTCCTCTGTCGGCAGTCGATATCTTGATTATTGATTCGGACCTCGACCGCTCTCTTGTAGAGCAGTTACGGAAGATGAATCTTGAAATAAGAATTGTATAAGGAGAAAAGAAAATGGCTACACAAATAATAATGCCAAGACAAGGTAATACCGTTGAATCGTGTATCATCTTGGAATGGAAGAAGCAGGAAGGAGATTCCATACAAGAGGGAGAGGTGCTCTGTGAAGTGGAAACGGACAAGGCGACCTTTGAAGTTGAAGCTGAGGCGGGCGGAACAGTCTTGAAACAGTTTTTTGAAGAGGGAGCGGATGTTCCGGTGCTTACCCCGATAGCCGTTATTGGAGAGCCCGGTGAAGAGTATAGCGGGCTTGGGCCGGAAGAAGGGACCGAGGGCCCAGCCGATACTGCCGACTCCGGGGCTGCTGCTCCTCACCGCGATGCCGCCGGTCCGAGTTCTCCCGCCGCCTCTCACGCGGGTAACGGAAAAATCCGCATCTCACCTCGTGCCAAACTGCTGGCCGAATCGAAAGGGATCGATTACAGAACGGTCGCGGGCAGCGGTCCGGGGGGCCGTATTATCGAGCGGGACATCAAATATGTCGTCGAGGGCAGAGAACCGCTCACCGCTGAGACGATTCAGGACATCATTTCCTCTAACCTTTCGGCCTCTTCTCCCGCAACGAGTGGTAAAGTATCGAAAACCGCGGCTGAAGCGGCGCCACAAATAAAGGCCGGTAAAGAAACGGTCCCGTCCGACGGCGGCGCGGCCCGAACGGAGTTTCCCGGACCCACCACCGAATATCCGCTAAAAGGGGTGCGCAAAGTCATTGCCGGGAAAATGCTCAATTCGGTAACGACGACGGCCCAGCTTACATTGAATAGTTCCGCCGACGCCCGCAGCCTGCTCGCCTACAGAAAGCGGCTGAAAATCAGCCCCGGGGAGTTCGGTCTGCAGGATATTACCATTAACCATATCGTTCTTTACGTGGTATCCCGCATTCTCCCCCGTTTTCCCGAAATGAATGCCCATTTTTTGGAAGATAAGATCGTCGAGTTTGATAACGTCCATCTCGGTTTTGCCGTAGATACCTTTAAAGGTTTGATGGTCCCGAAGATCAAGAACGCGAACCTTCTTTCTTTGAAAAAGGTTGCCGAAGAATCGAAACGATTGGCTTCGGCCTGTTTCGACAGCACTGTTGAACCGGATGAGTTGGCAGGCGGCACCTTCACCGTGACCAATTTAGGTTCGTTAGGGATTGAGAGTTTTACTCCGGTCCTCAATCCGCCGGAGGTGGGAATTCTCGGTGTCTGCGCCATACAGCCGAAAGCGGTGATGAACGACGGTGGGGAGGTGGAGCACACCCCTCATATAGGTTTATCTCTGACCTTTAATCATCAGGCCACCGACGGGGCACCCGCGGCACGGTTTTTAAAACAGCTTTCGTATGCCCTGGCCCATTGTGAACTGTTTCTTGCTGAGTAATGAGGGGAATAAATATCAATTATAGGAGGTAATTGCCACACAGTCCTATTTTGCAAGAGGCTCTATTAGTAATTGAAATTTTGCAATTACCTAAAACCACCATTTTGAAAGAGACGAAGAGGAGAAGAATATGCCGAAATCGTTAATCGTAGACCCGAAAGTGGTCAGAAAACCATCGAAACTAAAAATAAAAGATATTCCTGTCAATCAATATAAACCGGATTTTGAAAAAGAGGTAAAAAAATACGGAAAAGAAAAATTGATTGCCATCTACCACAGGATGCTCTTGATCAGAGAATTCGAGACCATGCTCGATTCTATCAAAAAACAGGGAAATTATCAGGGAATTGAATACAACCATCGCGGTCCTGCCCATCTATCCATGGGGCAGGAATCCGCGGCAGTGGGACAGGCTTCGGTGTTAACGCCGGACGATCTCATTTTCGGGTCTCACCGGAGTCACGGAGAGATTCTTGCCAAATGTTTTTCCGCGATTGAACAGCTTGATGACGATTCCCTCATGAAGACGATGGAACAGTACATGGACGGGATATGCCTCAAGGCCGTTGAAAAGGGCCGGAAGGGCGATATCAAGGACCTGGCGGAAGATTACGTGCTCTACGGCACCTTGGCCGAGATTTTCGCCCGCGGCACCGGTTTTAACAAGGGATTAGGCGGATCGATGCACGCCTTTTTCGCGCCCTTCGGAAGTATGCCGAACAACGCGATCGTGGGCGGATCGGGAGATATCTGTGTCGGTGCCGCTCTCTACAAAAGGATAAACGGTAAACCGGGTATCGTCATCGGGAATATCGGGGACGCTTCCATGGGTTGCGGTCCTGTATGGGAAGGTATAATGGTTTCGGCCATGGACCAGTACACGACTCTCTGGGAGAAGAAGGTGGGAGGTGCTCCGCCGATAATGTTTAATTTTTTCAATAATTTTTACGGTATGGGAGGTCAAACTGCCGGCGAGACCATGGGTTTCGGCATATTGGCCCGCGTCGGGGCAGGGGTCAATCCCGATAATATGCACGCCGAACGAGTGGACGGCTATAATCCGTTGGCTGTTGCCGACGCGGTCGAACGAAAGAAAAAAATCCTTCTGAAGGGGAAAGGCCCCGTTCTTTTGGACACACTTACCTACAGACTGTCCGGTCATTCACCCTCCGACGCGATGTCCTACCGATCGAAAGAGGAAGTGGAGCTTTGGGAGCAGGGGGACGCGATTGAAGAGTATGCCGGCTATCTGAAGAAGAACGGTCTTCTTTCGGAGACGGACCAGGAAAAGATGAAAGGGAAGGTCGTTGATAAAATAACCGAAACCATGAAAAAAGCAATAGATATGGAGCTCTCGCCCCGAGTTGACGGTCCCTTTATCGAATCGGTGATGTTTTCAAATAAACAGGTGGACAAGTTCGAAGAGAGAGAGCCGGAAGTGCTCCTGCCGATGGAAGAAAACCCCAGGGTAAAGGCATTGAAGCGGAAATCGAGGTACGGATTGGATGAACAGGGAAAACCGCTTCCGAAAAACAAAGTCTTGGCCCTTCGTGACGCGCTGTTTGAAGCAATGCTGCATCGGTTTTACATCGATCCGACGATGGTCGCCTACGGTGAGGAGAACAGAGATTGGGGAGGAGCTTTCGCCGTGTATCGCGGATTGACCGAATCGCTTCCTTATCATCGCCTCTTTAACGCGCCGATCTCGGAAGGCGCAATCGCAGGATCAGGTGTCGGTTACGCCATGTGCGGCGGCAGGGCCGTCGTAGAGTTGATGTACTGTGATTTTTTGGGAAGAGCGGGGGACGAGATTTTTAATCAGGTATCGAAGTGGCAGAGTATGTCGGCCGGTGTTTTAACCATGCCGTTGGTGGTGCGGGTCAGTGTGGGGAACAAATACGGAGCGCAGCATTCACAGGATTGGACCGCGCTTGTGGCCCATATCCCCGGATTAAAGGCGATGTTTCCGGCAACACCCTATGACGCCAAGGGAATGCTCAACGCGGCGCTTCACGGCACCGACCCCGTCGTCTTTTTTGAAAGCCAGAAAATATACGACATGGGAGAGCGATTTGTAGAAGGCGGCGTGCCGGAAGAGTACTATGAGGTGCCGGAGGGAGAACCGGTCGTTCGACGGAAAGGCACGGACATTACCATAGCCACCATCGGGGCCACCCTCTACACCGCGCTTGAAGCGGTAGAGGAATTGAAAGAGAAGTACAACCTTAACGCCGAACTGATCGACCTTCGGTTCATCAATCCGTTGAAATACGATCTTTTGGTCGAATCGGTACAAAAAACGGGGAAACTTCTCTTGGCTTCCGACGCGTGTGAGCGTAACTCCTTTCTTCATAACGTTGCTTCAAACGTTACCCAAGCGGCCTTCGACTATCTCGACGGACCGGTTTCCGTGGTAGGCTCGCGAAACTGGATAACACCCGCGGCTGAAATGGAGACACTTTTCTTTCCGCAGAAGGAGTGGATCCTCGACACCATCCATGAACGGCTCTATCCTCTTCCGGGTCATCAGGTTACCACAGTGCAGGCGGCTGATGAACTGATGAGAAGAAACGGGTTAGGGGTGTAACGTTGGATGTAAAAGATCTGCAGGTACTCGAAACGAGATTGAACGGCGAGTCACGGGAGACGAGGCTCGCCGCTGCTTCCGAAATCGGCCGGTCCGTCAAAGAGGGCGGCATCTCCTTTCCCCGCACCGAAGAAGTAAATAATCATGTTCACACCGTTTACTCATTCAGCCCCTATGCGCCTACAATGGCCGCCTATTTGGCCCGGAAGGCGGGACTGCTTGCCGTAGGGATCATGGACCATGACAGTGTCGCGGGATGCCGGGAGATGACTGAAGCGGGAAAACGAATCGGTATCGCGACGACGGTCGGGTTTGAACTTCGAGTCAATTTTAGCGGTACAAAATTCGAAGGAAAAAAAATAAACAGTCCCGATTCCGTGAACATCGCATATATTGCGGTACACGGCATTCCCCATCACCGGCTGGATGAAACGGCTCGTTTTTTGGAACCGATCAATGAGCGGAGAAACCGCCGAAATCAGAAACAGACACGAAGCCTCAATGAGCTTATCAAACCTCTGGGGATAGGCACTATCGATTTTTATACCGATGTCTACCCGTTATCGAAAGCGGCGGAGGGGGGGAGTATTACTGAACGTCACATTCTTTTTGCGTTGGTACAAAGAATAATAACGCGGAAAGGAAAGGGAAAACCGGTCGTTCGTTTCCTTGAATCGGAAATGGCGCTGACCGTTCCAAAAAAGATTCGCAACTACCTCTCTTCCTCCGATAATCCTCATTATGAGTACGATCTGTTGGGATTACTGAAAAGTACATTTTTACCAAGGATATTCATACAGCCTGATGAAAAGGAGTGTCCGAATGTGAGAGAGGTGGTCGATTTCGCGAACGCAATCAATGCCATACCTGCCTATGCCTACCTCGGGGATGTGACCGAAAGCCCGACGGGAGATAAAAAGGCGGAAAAATTCGAAGACGATTACCTCGATCTTCTGATTGAGGAGATAAAAAGCGTAGGCTTTAAAGCTGTAACCTACATGCCGCCGCGTAACACCGCCGAACAATTGGCCGGGATAAAAAGGCTCTGCGAGCGACATGAACTGATGCAGATAAGCGGTGTGGATATCAACAGTTCCAGACAGACATTCAACTGTCCTCTTATTGTGGAACCTCGATTTATCCATTTAGCTGAGGCCGCGTGGGCATTGATAGCGCATGAATTGGCCGCTTCGAAAAACGATAAATACGGACTGTTTAATTCGGACAATCCTCTCTCATCACTGTCGTTATCGGAACGGTTAAACCGCTACAGCAGAATCGGCAGAAGGATTGATTTTTTTCAACCGGAACCGCTTAGTGATAAGCAATTCGAAAAACTGTAAAGTAAGGTGGATGTAATGAATGATATTTTTCTGACCGTATCCCCGCTTCTTCGCGGACTTACCTTTGACGGTGAACGGGGCCATTATGTTGTGGTTGAGGATGATCCCGGTGTTGTCGGTTTCGCCGTAAAACCGGAAAACAGTGCTAAGATTATCAGCCGTTTGTCTTTTGCGGGAAAAACCGAAAAGTGCGGTTGTATTCCTCTCTATATCGAAAAGACCGAAAATATCGACAGATTAGAAAAAGAACTTGTCGAAAAGATGAGAGACTATGATAAACAGTATGGCTGTTTTCCCCATATCGTTGTAGTAGAAGACACCGCGGTCTTCACGGTGGCGAAAACCTTTTCGGAGGCGAAAACTGTTTTAGAGAGCCTTACCGATCGGCGAAGCGGAGACCTGACCGGCCCCTCTTCCGATCGGGAAGATGACCGGCCGACCAAATCCGCAATTCTGAAACGGGCTCGTGTGGTACAGGATAAAATCGCCGTAGTAACCGGTGGAGTGCAAGGGTTCGGAGAAGCCATTGTAAGGAATTTGGTCGAAGCCGGCGCCTTTGTTTTTATCGCCGATATCAATGAAGAAGGGGTCAAAAAAAGGTCGGCCGAACTGAATACCAAATACCAAAGAACTGTCACCCTTCCTATTGTGGTCAATATTGCCGATGAAGATTCGGTAAAGTCGATGATACGGGCGGTGGTGCGTCAGGCGGGAGGAGTAGATATCTTTATCGCCAATGCAGGAGTGCTTCGTGCCGGCAGTGTAAAAACACTCAGTTTCGCCGATTTCGAATTTGTGACAAAAGTTAATTACATGGGTTATTTCCTCTGCACGAAGCACGTTTCTCCCGTTCTGGCTCTGCAAAACAGACCTTCAGGGGAATATTTCACCGATATTATCCAGATAAATTCCAAATCGGGATTGGTCGGCTCGAATAAAAACAGCGCATACGCGGGATCGAAATTCGGAGGTATCGGCCTGACGCAAAGTTTTGCCATGGAGCTTGTCGAGGACAATATCAAGGTCAACTCGATCTGTCCGGGGAACTACTTCGAAGGACCTCTCTGGTCCGATCCGGAAAACGGATTATTCGTACAGTATTATAAGGCGGGGAAAGTTCCCGGCGCCCAATCTCCGGCGGATGTTAAAAAATATTATGAATCCAAAGTGCTCATGGGTCGCGGGTGCGATGGAAAAGATATCATGAAAACGATATACTACCTTATAGAACAGGATTATGAGACCGGTCAGGCGGTGCCGGTTACCGGCGGTCAAGTCATGCTGCGATAAGCCGCACAAACAGAAAAATCAATCGAAGGAGAAAGACGGATGAAAACAAAAGCGGTGAGGCTATACGGTAAAAAAGATCTGCGATTGGAGGAGTTCGAACTCCCCGCTTTGAAGGATGATGAAATCCTTGCGCGTATCATCTCGGACAGCATCTGTATGTCCTCTTATAAAGCGGCAATCCAAGGGGGAGACCACAAGAGGGTCCCCGACAATGTGGCTGAAAATCCGACAATGATCGGTCACGAGTTTTGCGGTGAATTGGTCGAGGTGGGGAAAAAATGGAACGATAAATTTAAATCGGGACAGAAGTTTTCTATCCAGCCGGCGATCAACTATAAGGGTGCTCTCGATGCACCGGGATACTCGTTCCCCTATATAGGTGGCGATGCAACCTACATTATCATCCCGGGGATGGTGATGGAGATGGATTGTCTCTTGGACTATGAGGGCGACGCATACTACGCCGGATCGTTAGCGGAACCGATGTCGTGCATCGTTGGGACCTATCACGCGATGTACCACACAAAACCTGGAAGCTATGAACACCATATGGGGATCATCGAAGGCGGGAGCATGGCGATTTTGGCCGGGGTCGGACCGATGGGCTTAGGCGCGATTGATTACGCGCTTCATAATCCTCGAAAACCAAAGAGGTTGGTCGTGACCGACATCGATCAAGGCCGGTTGGACCGGGCCCAAACCATTTACACCGTGGAAGAGGCGAAACGTCAGGGCGTAGAGCTGAAGTATGCGAATACGAAAGATGTGGGAAACCCAACCGAGTATCTAGTATCGCTTAATGACGGCAAAGGCTACGATGATGTGATGGTCTTCGCGCCGGTGAGGCAGGTGGTAGAGCAAGGTGACGCGATTCTCGGAAGAGACGGCTGCTTAAATTTTTTCGCCGGACCGACCGATCCCGCGTTTTCGGCACAGTTTAATTTTTACAACGTCCACTATGCCTCTACCCATGTCGTTGGGACCAGCGGCGGCAACACGGCTGATATGCGGGAATCGCTTTCCATGATGGGAGAGGGGTTGATAAATCCCGCGACCATGGTGACCCATGTCGGCGGGCTCAATTCGGTTGTTGAGACAACTCTCAATCTGCCGAATATTCCCGGTGGTAAAAAGCTTATCTATACCAATAAAAAATTGGATTTGACGGCGATTGACGATTTTAACGAAAAAGGTAAAAATGATCCTTTCTTTGCCGATTTGGCTAAGATTGTAGAAAAAACGAACGGGCTTTGGAGTGTGGAAGCGGAACGGTATCTTCTCGAAAATGCTCAATCACTGTAAGGAGAGAAACAATGGTCGAATTATACGGAAAATCGTGGAATAAAAATGATTTCTTCAGCTATTTTGGCGATGTCGGTCAGGTTGGCGGTGTAAAACCGTTTGCCTATACCGACGGTAAAGCGCGGGGCGTACCGGGATTCGATGTGAAGACCGGAAGCGGATTTGATTTCACCGTTTTACCCGGCAGGGGAATGGATATCCCCTTTTCCTCTTATAAGGGCGTTCCCATCTCTTACGCCTCTCATACGGGGGTGACCGCTCCACCGTATTTCGAACCGACCGGATTCGGCTGGCTCAGGAGTTTTTTCGTCGGTTTGCTTACCACATGCGGACTGCGAAACGTCGGTCCTCCGGAAGAATCTGAAGGTGAATCATTCGGAATTCATGGAAGAATTTCAAATACTCCCGCTGAAAACGTCAGTCTCGAACAGGAATGGGTGGGGGACCAGTTTGTGATGCGTATGAAAGGCACGATGCGGGAAGCCGCTTTTTTCGGCGAACATCTCTTGCTGCATCGTACAATCGAAACATCGCTCGGCTCTAAGAAATTTCTACTGACTGATGTTGTCGAAAACAGAGGGTTCGATCCTGAACCTCTCATACTGCTCTATCACATCAATTTCGGCTTCCCGCTTTTGGGACCGAACGCTCGGATTGTCGGACCGTTTGGGAAAACAGAACCTCGTGATGAAGAGGCTGAAAAAGACAGAGGGGTAGAGACCTGTTTTGAGTTTATCGAACCTCAGCCTAACTATAATGAAAAGGTGTTTTTTCACACGATGAAAACCGGTCCTGAAGGGAATACCTTTGCCGCCCTTATTAATAAAGATGTCGGTGACGGTACACCGTTAGGATTCGTCCTCCGTTACGATCCTAATAAACTGCCGGTGCTGACCGAATGGAAGATGATGAAACAAGGCACGTATGTTTTAGGGCTTGAACCAGGCACGGTACCTCCTATGGGAAGAACATACGCGAAAGAGAACGGACCGGTACGGATGATCGGCGCTCAAGAGCGGGAAGAGGTGTCGATCGAGTTTGAAGCACTCGATTCTCTCAACGATATAGAAGCTCTGGAGTATAAGGCATCCTCCCTGTAAAATCCGTTTCAACCGAAGAGGCCCGTATCAATTATTAATTATGGGGTAATTGCGAAAACCACTATTTTGAAAGAGACTAACGAGGCTATAAATTTCTATGAATACAGTCCCCTGGTGGAAAAAGACCATTGTTTATCAGATATATCCGCGTTCATTTCAAGACAGTAATCACGACGGGATAGGCGACATTAACGGAATCATCTCCCGTCTCGACTATGTAAAGGGGTTGGGAATCGAAACGATTTGGATCTCGCCCTTTTTTACGAGCCCACAGAAGGATTTCGGGTACGACATCAGCGATTATCGAAATATAGACCCTGAATACGGTGATATGGAATCGTGCGCCGCTTTGATTGAAGAGTGTCATAGGAGAGATTTGAAAATCATTTTTGATCTGGTCATGAACCACACTAGTGATCGGCACCCCTGGTTTATCGAATCAAAATCATCCGGAAACAATAAGAAGAGGGATTGGTATCTTTGGATGGACGGTACAAAACCGAAAGGAAAAGCTCCCCCCAATAATTGGCTCTCCTATATCGGTGGAAGCGGGTGGAATTATGATGAGACGACCGAACAGTGGTATTGGTCGTCTTTTCTTCCTTTTCAGCCGGACCTTAACTACCGAAATCCTGACGTAAAAGAAGCCATGCTGAGCAACGTCCGTTTTTGGCTCGATAAAGGGGTGGACGGATTTCGGCTGGATATTTTCGATGCACTCTTTAAGGACCCGGATTTTCGGGACAATCCGATAAAACTTCCTCTGCTTGGCGGGAGCGGGGAGGACCGCTTTTTCGCTCAAAAGAGAGTGATGAACCATCATCATCCTGATACGATCACCTTCGCGAAGGAACTGCGTCAGGTTGTAGACGAATATGATGGCCCCGAGCGGTTCCTTGTGGGAGAAGTGTCGGGCGACTATGAAACGATACGACGGTATTGCGGTGATGACACTCCTGACGGATTGCAGTCGGTTTTTCTTTTCCAGTCCTTAGACACAAAACTGCAGGCCCGATCGATTCGAAACCTTATTACCTCATTCGAACGCCATTTCCCGGAGCCGTTTATTCCCACGTGGGTTTTTTCCAATCATGACCGCAGACGCAGGGCGGCGTTTCTGGGAAACGATACACGAAAAGTAAAACTCAACGCGGCAATGCAGCTGACCGCCCGCGGTATCCCTTTTGTCTACTACGGCGAAGAGATTGGAATGGACCAAGGTTCTATCCCTTTTGATGACGCTCTCGACCCGATAGCTTCCAGATTTAGGAAAAACCCAAAAGTTATTCAAAATTTCATCACAAAATTGACACACGGGGCCGTTAACCGCGACAACTGCAGGACGCCTATGCAGTGGAACGACAGCAGTAACGGCGGTTTTTGCACGGAGGTTGCGAAACCATGGCTTCCTGTCAATGAAGATTACCTGCACGTGAATGTAAATAAACAGAAGTTGGACCAAAACTCCATTTACCACTGCTACCGTCGGTTCATCACTGTCAGAAATGAGATTCCGGCTCTTCGCGAAGGAGCATTGGAGCTTATTCCGGAGGAAAAACTTCCGAAGACCGTACTTGGTTATCACCGTGTCGTCGACTCCGGCGGTACCGAAGGGTCGGAGGTAACAGCTGAGCCGACCGACAGGAGCGGAGTACCGCGAAAGGTCACAGTTTATCTGAATTGCGGATTTGAATCGGTGACAATAACGCTGCACGGAGAAGCCCCCGCGCTCATCGTTTCTACCGAAGCAGCCCCTGGAAAGATCGAGAAAGCCGGTGAAAAAGAATGGGAATATGCACTCAGCTCCTTTGAAGGCGTGGTAATAGAATAGATGCAATAATTGCCTGATTTCACTCTCGTCGCGACCGCTTTTTCGTGTTATATTTATGATAAATCGAGTAGGAATAATGATTGTATCGTGATGAGAGAGGTGTTTCGATGGAGAATGAAAAAGATACCAGCAGACGCGATTTTCTCAAAACAGGTTTGCTTTTTAGTGCGGTCGCTACGGGATCGCTTCTTGTACAAAAGCCCCGCTCCTTATTGGCGCAGCAGGCCGGCGGGGGATCTCCCGATTTAGTCGCGGTCAGAAACGGCGAACCGGACAGAATGTTCGACAAAGCAATTGCCGCGTACGGAGGGATGGGGGAGTTCGTGCGGCGGGGTAATACGGTCGTCGTGAAACCGAACATCGCTTGGAACAGTGAACCTGAAGGAGGGGCAAATACCAACCCGGTTCTTGTCAAGCGGATTATTGAGCACTGCTTCGATGCCGGCGCGCGAAAGGTGTATGTTTTCGATCACCCGGTCAGCTATTGGAAAAACACCTACTCATCGAGCGGTATCGAGAAAGCGGCGAAATCGGCCGGGGCCCTCGTAGTACCCGCCCATTCGAACAGTTACTATCAGAAGGTGCGGGTGCCGGGCGGTCGGGTTTTAAAGGAAGTGGAGGTGCATGAATTGATTCTGGAGGCCGATGTCTTTATCAACGTTCCTGTTCTCAAGCATCACTCGAGTACCAGATTGACAATGGCCATGAAGAACCTTATGGGAGCAGTATGGGACCGCGGCTACTACCACAGAAACGGACTTCACCAATGCATTGCCGATTTCTGCCTCTTTCGGAAACCCGATTTAAATGTTCTCGACGCGTATCGAGTAATGTTGAGGCATGGACCGGGGTACGCGGGACCGTCGGATATCCAATTGCGGAAAAACCTGCTTTTATCTCGGGACATTGTTGCCATCGATACGGCCGGGGCAAAACTTCACGACGACGATCCGAACGATATCGGCTATATCCGGTACGGTGAATCACAGAATATCGGTACAACCCGCCTTGAAAGGCTTACTATCGAACGAATCGTCCTGTAAATAATCGCCGGTTCTCCCGTTCCCAATGAGGAATACATGCGAGAGAAAAAAATCCATCCTTTGAAGCTGTTGAGGGTCCCGGTTTCGATCTCGGTTTTTACGCTCCTTTTTGGATCGTTTCTAGGAATTTCTTTTTTCACCGTAATTTCGGGACCTCTCCATTATATCCAATTTGTTCCTTCTCTCCTGCGCGTATTTGCGGTTTCAGGCGGGATAATCTCTTTCGGTTTTCTCGGGGTGATTCTGATGACGCTGATTTTCGGAAGAGCATACTGTTCGTTTCTCTGTTCGTTGGGAGTATTTCAGGATGTCATCCTCTTTTTCAAGAGGCGGGGGAAAAGAAGCCCCTTCGGTAAACAGAAACCGCGGTTAATCGGATATATTCTTTTAGGTGTTACGGCAGTTGTAACCCTCGCCGGCAGCGCCGTTATGCTCGATTTGCTTGACCCGTTCGCGATAACCGGCAGGTTTGCCGGTAACATTGTAAAGCCGATGGGTCTTATCGCCAATAACAAACTCGCGGAACTTGCGGGAGAATTCGGCTATTACGGCATTCAGCCGGTCAAACGAACCGAAATCAGCTTGCCGGCTGCCGCTGTCTCGGCAGGCTGGGTGGGACTCGTCACAGTGATGGCCCTTTTCCGAAACCGTTTCTACTGCAATACTGTTTGTCCGGTAGGCGCCTTTTTGAGCATGCTTTCCAGGTTTTCACTGTATAAGGTATCGATAGATAAAACTGCATGCACAGCGTGCGGCAGATGTGAGCGGACCTGCAGAAGCGGTTGCATCGACAGCGGAAGCATGTCGATCGATGCCTCACGCTGTGTACTCTGCTTTGATTGTCTTTCGATTTGTCCTGAACAGGCGGTCCGTTTTCGGATTATCGGCACGAGAAAAACAAGGCGCCCGCCTCATCAAAAAAAGAGGTTTTCAGAAAAAGACCCTGAACGGAGAAGAGTCCTCGTAGCGGGTGGCTTTGTCATCGGGGGAGTTTCGGCAGGTTTGCTCTTCCGCCGCTTCCTTAAAAACGGTGACGCTAAGGTGTCGGGTGTAGAATCCGGTTTGCCTGCCTTTCCTCCCGGAGGAAAAAGTGTCAACCATTACCTTAGCCGGTGTGTTGCGTGCCGTCAGTGCGCGTCCGTCTGTCCGACGAGGGTTATCCGGCCGGGGCTT
>CAZJBZ010000033.1:0-18434 GCA_964543975.1 uncultured Spirochaetales bacterium | reverse complement strand
CCTGCCGGAACCTCATAATCCTACTGTTTCTAATTATATCACTGTAAACAAAATAATCAATTGTTTTTTTTTAAAAGGGGTGCCGTAAACCATGAAACAGACCGGCGCCGACAGTATGGGCCCTCGTAATTATCACTAATCGATATCAGAAGGCGGCAATACCAAAAAGGGAGCTATGTGGAGAGAAAATCATCATTCTATTTACTCACAACCGAATTTGAGGCCACACCATTTTCAATAGTACATTTGGCGGACGTTCCAATATGTCTAATATCCCTTTTTGAAATAAACTGATTCCGTTGTAGTGGTAACTCGTAGCATGGTTTACTATTCCTGCGCGAACCGGATTTTGTGCAATGTATATAAATGTTTTAATATATTGATGGTAACTTCGAATGATTTTACTGGTAAATCGGTCGTACCACACATGCCCCTTATAGCCGAAACGTTTGTTAAATCTAGTTGCGAAGATACTTAACATCCATTGCATGATTTTTGAAAGATTTTCATTTCCCAACGGTTTAATAATAAAATGAACATGATTACCCATAATGCAGAAATTTGATATTGCAAAGCTGTATTTATTCTTCGCCTTTCGGACTATCTGCATAAATAGCTCTTTTGTTTTTGTACTGTTAAAGATTCGCTCTTCCCGGTTTATACGAGCAATTACATGATAAGAAGCTCCTTGTCTTAATTCTCTTGGTTTTCTCATGGCAACCCTCCAAAAATGATTGTGCGTTCGATTTTAAACGCTCATCATATATAACAAGAGAATTGTTGATCCTGCTTCTGAATGAAGATCATTTTTTTTGAATATCAAATATCCTCTATCAAACTACCTCCGTCCCCATTGATTTCTTGCGTAAAAATCGGACACTTTCAGGGACCTGCTGTTCGCTCAAGCTGTGCAGGATGAGTGCTCCCTCATAACCGATGGAAGCAAGAAGATGCAGGTAACGGTCGTAATCGAGTAGACCGGTACCCGCGGCTCTGTCCCCTGCGTGACCGTCACTGCTTAAATCTTTGGCGTGGGCCAGGACGATATCATCACCAAGAAGTTCGAACGCCTTATCGAGGATTTCGTCCATCCTCGCCAGTTCACCGGTGTGAAAGAGATTCGCCCCGTCTATAACGATTTTTAAGAAATCAGATGCCATCTCATCAAGCAGTCTTCGCGCTTTTCCCGCGGAGTCGATAACGTTTGAGACCTCGGGTTCCACACACAATATGACGCGGTTCTCTTCCGCTGTGGGGAGGACCCTTTCCATGGTGCGGCAGAGTCTCTTCCACGCTTCGGGTGCGCTGTTATCGGGATGGTAGCGCCATTTGTTATGGGGATCGAAGGTCCCCGTGCAGAGTGTAACGCAGCGGGTATCGAGAAGGTTAGTGCAGCGGATACAATTTTGGAAGTGTGTAATATCCCTTTCCAGGATTGTATCGTCCGGATGGATCATATTGAACGTACCGGAGACCGCTGCAATCTCTATCCCCGCTTCATCGAATGCATTTTTTACCGAATCGCAGAGAAGGGCGTCCTCTTGGTACGGCAGCGTATCGACCCCTGCATCCGAGAAGTTGAACTGGACCGCATCCAGCGAATCGTTCTTGATTCTGCGTGCCAAAGCTTCCAACGGCAGATTCTCTTTGCCGGTGTACGTTTTCGAAAAAATTCCCAATTTCATCGTAGTTCTCCTGTCATCGTTTTTACGTCGGCCGGACCGCCGGTTCTTACCGATTCGCTGATTGCGGCCATGGTGCGGAATGATTCCAGCCCGTCATAGACCGTGGCCCCTACCATCGGTTTTCCGTGGAGAACCGTATCGGCAAAGCCTTCGAGTTGCCGCCGATAGGTATAACCGTCTTCGCCTAAAGGACGATGATACATTCTGTCTTTAGTGGAAAAACACTCTACCTCGCTGCTCTTGTGGAACCACGGCAGGGCGGCCTTTCCGTTGATGCTGCCGTTCTCTCCGTACACCCGGAACCCCTCCTCGTAGTCACCCGCAATTTTGATCGTCAGGTCAAGGTGCCCCGTAATGCCGTTTGCAAAGTCTGCCAAGACGAACCAGCAGTATTGACCGGACCGTTTTATAAGGCGAGCAGTAACGGTCTCGATATCGCCGGCTAAAAATCGTGCCGTGTCGGTTATGTGGCTGCCGTGGGCAAGCATAAAATAGCGTTCCTTCACCGCTTTCTCATCGCCAGGGGGTTTTTTCGACGTTCCTACATCGATCAGCGGGGGGAAGAGATTATCGGTCATGGTGTAACGGTAGATCGAATCGCAGTACCACACTTTGATCGCCAGCAACTCTCCGATCTCCTCGACGATAAAACGGTGCGCGTACTCCATCCCCGGATCGAACCGGCGGTTGTTCCCTACTTGGAGTACAAGGCCGCTCTCCTCTACCTCGCGGGCCAGAGTTTCACATTCCTCGATACGTACCCCCAACGGTTTTTCTACGAAAACGTGTTTCCCGGCAGTGACTGCCTGGCGGGCCAACGGAACATGAAAAGAGTCGGAAGTCGCAATTATCACCGCATCCACGGAAGAATCGTTCAACATCGATTCGTAATCGTAGTACGTTTCCTCAGGCCGATGGACAAGGGCCACCCGGTCGGTCAACTCACGATTGGCATCGCAGATTGCAAAGAGGTTCCCGTTACGGGTTTTGCGGATTGCATCCAGATGCCCGTATTGTGCAATAGGGCCGCAGCCGAGTACTCCGAAATTGAGGAGGCGGGTTTCCTTTTCAAAAGACATAATGGGTTCCTTTTTGTAATCGTAGCACAACTGGGCCTCTTTCAAAATAGGGGTATGTGGTAATTGCAAAAATTACAATTATTTTCAGTATAAGTATTTAACTTTTTCAATACAGCTAAGATCGATATTTTTGCAATTATCTCAACTGTATAGAGTGTTATAAGGCCTTAAAAAGAGGTGCCGGCCCGAAGTAATGTCTCGCAGGAAATTGCTGTATCTTTCAAGAGAAATATAGTATAATTTGAAAGAGGATGAGAAGATTATGCAAACCGACCAAAAAAAAACCAACTATCGGTCCTACGAGGAGTTGCCGGAAGGCGCTCCTTATCAGCTTATCAGCGGTGAACTTGTAGAATCACCTTCACCGACTGTATCACATCACCACATTACCAAATCGGTTTTTCTTAAACTGTATATGCTGGAAAAATCGTTAAAGGGAAAAACGTTCTTTGCTCCCATCGATGTTTATTTGGATGAAGCGGACATATATCAACCGGATGTCATTTTTATCTCTTCGAAAAACGAAGAAATAATCAAAGAAAAGCGGATAGAAGGTGCGCCGGATATCGTTGTGGAGGTCCTTTCTCCGTCCACCGCCTATTACGATCTGAGGATGAAAAAAAGTATATATGAAAAGAGTGGTGTGATGGAGTATTGGCTCATCGACCCGATTGAACGTTCCGCTGAACTCTATGTGAATCAGGAGCAAGGATTTGTTCGAGTGTGCATGGTGTGGTGCGATCGAGAGTGTGAACAGGGGAACAGCTCTTTAGGAGTCATTGATCAGGATAATCGTACATTCCGGTCACGCCTTTTCCCTGAATTGGAAGTCTCATGTTCGGAGATTTTCGGTTATTAATCGATACCATTATTCTCTCGGATTGGTCCCGAAAACAACGTCCCGCAAAGGCGAGGTAACACCGAACCGCATGTCGGCTGCGCATGATGCACCCCGCGTGAAAGAGAAAAGAATGTAGTATCAATGCTTGTTTTTGAAGTACCGGCTTCCGAGAATAGAATATGATGAATACCATCCGCGCCCATACATCAAAATACTTCCGATTTGCCCTTTGGATGGCACTTTTTTTTCTCATTTTCTCCTGTTTTTCGTGTGTTATTACCTCCAATCAAAGAAAACATCCTGATAAACATGACCGAGGAGGCGATCCATCGGAAACGACCCGGGTGAAGACAGTCCGCACGCTGTTAATAGAAGGTGCCCATTGGGCCGTGGGCCGATCGGAACTGGTAGTACGGGGACGGAGGTTTCGAATGGACTGTACCGGAACCATCATGGCAATCTATTACTATGCAGGGATTGATTTGGGAAAAAAGCTTCATGAGTATACGGGGAACGGTGTCGCACGAATTTACCATTATCTCGGGGACGGAGGTTGTCTAAACCGTACAAATCGGCCGCAACCCGGCGATATCATCTTTTGGGACAACAGTTACGATCGAAACGAAGACGGAATCGCGAATGACGAGTTGACTCATATGGGCATGGTCGTCTCAACATCAGACAACGGCGATGTAACGTATATTCATCATAATTATCGGAAAGGGATCGTTTTTGCATCGATGAATCTCTTGGACCCCGACAACGTTGACCGCAACTCCCCAATGCGCATGCGTACACTACCACGAGTAAACGGAAAGTTATGGCTTTCAAGTCATCTCTACAAGATTGCAGGGAAAGGATATTTATTATATGGGCCGCGCTGAAATCACTGATTGCCTCAGGTGACGGTTTGTTTTGGTCCATCTTTCCATTGTTCAAATTGCGCAAATCATTAAAAAGTATACGCATATGTAATCTTGTATTATTGAACTAACGAATATATTCTAATTGGTGAAAGAACCAAACAACAACCACCTGTAAAGCAGGTGGTTTGTGGGCAGCGCCCCATAGGGGCTAAAGGCCGCCACCGGAAGAAACCCCTTAAGGCAAAGCCTAACTGTAACCACCACCAAAATGGAAGGTGGTGGCTTTTGCTTTAGTAAAGGCGATTGCCGCATATCCCTATTGTGCAAGTGGTTTGGTATAATGCGGAAGCGAATCGGGAAGCTAGGACCGTTATGAAAAATAAACACTAGCAGCGACATTCCCGTAACAAAGGAGAAGAGAGAGATGAATAAAGATGATTTGATTGTGGTTACCGGAGCCGGAGGATTTATTGCCGGAGCTCTCGTAAAATACTTTACCGAGAAGGGTTTTACCAACATTCGTGCTGTCGACAAAAAACCGGTACCGATGTGGTACCAACAAGTGCCCGGTGTTGAAAACCTCTCTTTGGATTTAAGTATAGAAGATAATTGCAAACGAGCAGTGGAAGATGCTAAAGAGGTGTATAATCTTGCCGCCGATATGGGTGGAATGGGTTTCATAGAACGGTTCCGGGTGGAATGTCTTCGCAGTATTCTTATTAACACCCATTTAATAGAACATTCCTATAAAGCGGGCGCGGAACGGTACTTTTTCAGCTCATCAGCGTGTGCCTACAATATCGAACTTCAAAAAGACCCGAACGTAAGGGCGCTGAAAGAATCGGACGCCTATCCTGCCATGGCGGAGAGAGGATACGGTTGGGAAAAGCTGATGTCGGAGATGTTTTGTCAGGAGTATTGGGCGGAGCGTCGGATGAAGACGTTTATTGCCAGGTTCCACAATGTCTATGGACCCTTCGGTACGTGGGACGGAGGCCGTGAAAAAGCGCCGGCCGCCCTCTCACGGAAAGTAATAGAGGCGAAAGACAGCGGTAATCATGAAATCGATATTTGGGGTGACGGTACCCAAACGAGAAGCTTTATGTATATTGACGATTGCACGAAGGGAATCGATATGATTACCCATTGTGACGATCTGATCGCTACTCCGATCAATCTTGGCTCGAGTTATCTGGTTTCGATCAATAAATTGGTTGATATTATCGAAGAAATTGCGGGTATTAAACTTGAACGCGAATATATAATGGACGCGCCGAAAGGAGTCGCGGGCCGTAATAGTGATAATACGTTCATCAAACAGGTCCTCGGTTGGGAACCGGACACTTCTTTGGAAGAAGGCATGAAGAAAACGTATAAATGGATCGAAAAACAGTATTTCGACCGTAAAGCGGGAAAATGGACCATAAGCTGAATTACAGGGACGGAGGCGGCAATTGCCCGGAGGTTGAATGAACAAAACAGCAGAAATCACCGATGTTATTGGTTCTTTGCCGTATAGAATGGCGTTTGCGGGTGGATGGATCGATCAACCGTACATTTCGAAATACAATCCCGAACCGCCGGGTTCCATGGTCGTTGTTGCCATCGAACCGACATGTCGTTTTATGGACCGTGCCGGAATGGCGACCAGTACCAGAAGAATCGCTCGTAAACTGTGGAATGATCGATTACCGAATCGAGATAAGTATGAGTTGGTACAAGAACTTTACGATGAGGAGAATAGAGGGAAGAATGACCCGTCCGGATCGCAAGATATGGTCGGTCTTCTTTTCCCCGGTATTAATCGTCTTGATTTCGATTACAATTATAGGGGAGGAATTTTCCCTGTTCATATAGAAACAAATACAGATCCGGAAGTGTGTGCTTGGCTTGAAAATGTGATCAATATTCTTCCAATCGTTCAACGTCCTCCGGGATATAATCCTTTGGAAACAATGAATCTTGATCCGCGTCTTGTAAACGGATTGGGAGAGACGGGGAAGGAGTGTTTCGATGCTATTTCCAGGATGGATATCAATGCGCTTGGGAAATCCATGAACTCCTGTATGGACTTCTGGGAAGCGATCCTGCCGAATACCGTTGTTCACTCAACGATTCAAGTGGATCTCAAGGGGATGCTTTCATATTATCAGAATAGATATCCGGGAGCAATGTATTCAGGCTGTGGAGGAGGATACCTTTATGTTGTATCGGAAGAGCCGGTACCGGGCGGATTTACGGTTACAATAAAATGCACTTAGACGGAAAACGGAGTGGAAGATGAACCGAGTTCTTGTTGTCGGTATCTTTGATAATTTTAAATCTCATCATGTGCGGCTGCTTCATGAAGCGTCTAAGCTGGGCAAGGTCCATGTAGTGCTCTGGCCGGATGCGATGATAGACGCGTATACAGGGACGGAGGTTTTTTTTTCTGAAAGTGAACGATTCTACCTTGTCAATTCTCAACGATATGTGTTAAAAGCAAAGATTCCGGAGGAAGTATTTGTTCCCGGAACATTACCTGAATCAATCCTACGCGAATGGAAACCGGATATTTGGGTCACGGATGAAGCGAACCACTCACCGGAACAAGAATTGTTTGCCCGAGAACGCGGAATAACCTATCGACTGCTATCCGAAAATGATTTAGCAGGTTTCCCCCAGGGAGCACAACGCACGGATATAGATGAACTCCCGGATAAAAGAGGAAAAGCGGAGAGAGGAAGAAAGAGATGTGTTGTAACAGGATGTTATGATTGGTTCCATTCGGGGCACATACGATTTTTTGAAGAAGCTTCGAGGTATGGTGATCTTTATGTTATAATCGGACATGATGCTAATGTCAGGCTGCTTAAAGGAGAAGGGCATCCCCTCTTTCCTCAGGCAGAGAGGCTTTATATGGTCCAAGCCGTTCAATATGTTGCAAAAGCGTTTATCTCAACGGGAGAAGGCTGGTTGGATGCTGAGCCGGAGATCGACCTGGTCCAACCTGATTTTTACGTCGTGAACGAAGACGGAGATAAGCCTGAAAAAAGGGATTTCTGCAAACGTAAGGGAATTGAATACGTGGTCTTAAAAAGGGCACCGAAAAAAGGATTAGATAAAAGAACCAGCACCAATTTGCGTGGTTTCTAAAATGAGTGGGTGGAACAAAGGTACGATTACCGAAAACAGCGTTGCACTGTTTTTAGGACTTAGTGACAGTTACGGACACGGTATAACACGCGGAGTTGCAAAGTTTGTAAAACAGTGTGAAAACTGGCGATTGTACGGATACGGTTGGATGTTCCGTCCGTTAGACGCAATAGAACATTGGAAGGGAAACGGTATCATAGCCCGGGTTGAAACAAGAGCGGACGCGGACCGGCTGGCTGCTTTGAATATACCCGTTGTCGATGTTGCCGGAGCTTACCTTCATTCGGGGTTTTATCAAGTGAACAATGACGATTATTGTACCGGAAAAAAAGCCGGAGAATATCTGCTTTCGTGTGGGTTTTCTCGGTTTGCTTTTTGCGGCGTTCCATCGGTTGGCTGGTCGGAAAAGAGAAAGGCCGGTTTTTTAGAAATCATTGGAAACCGGTGTGAACAGATTCCTCTATTCGAAGAAAGTCTTCCATGGTGGGAGCAGTTAGAGAACTCGGAACACTTGGGTGAGTGGGTTAAGGGCCTCCATTATCCTATCGGGATATTCGCTTGTAATGATACGGCCGGCCTAAAGATAACCGAAATATGTAAATCTCTTCACATCAATATTCCTGACGCAATCGCGATTCTTGGGGTGGACAATGAAGACATCCTGTGTGAAATGGCGACCCCTTCTCTCTCCAGTATTATGCTCGATTGTGAAACTATCGGTTACCAAGCAGCCGCTCTCTTGGAATCTTTGCTTAGCGATGATCGATATAAAGATGCTCGTCGAAGGGTGGAATGTATACCCCCCATGGAAATTGTTGAAAGAGAATCTACTCAGACTTTTACCAGTGACGATGTGCTTGTTGACCAGGCGGTGAGGTTTATAAGAGCGCGAAGTAAAGAGGGCATCAATGTGAACGATGTCGTGAATGTTCTACCGGCCTCAAGACGCAATCTTGAACTACGGTTCCGCAATAAGCTTGGAAGAACAATCCACGAAGAAATTGTAAGGGTCCGTATTGAAAATGGAAAAATTCTCCTTCGAAACACCAACATGACGATTGCCGGGATAGCGGTAGAATGCGGATTCCATTCACTCCAGCGGTTTCACATTATGTTTAAAAACCGGGAAGCTCGGACCCCGGGTGAATATCGAAAAGAGAATCAGCGTATTCAGTCGGTCTAACGTACACCGAGGTACTGTGTGGACGAGCGACATGGAGCGGACGCCAGAAAGTTTGTTATAATCCGGCAATCGGAGCAAGGCGTTCAGCTTCTCGCAAATCTTCGATGATGATGTGGATATAAAGCCCTTCGGGATGTAATGAATCCAGATACAGCTTCAGTTCATCTCTAGTAAATGAACCTCGAACAATGAGTGATCGTTTCGCCCTTTGGGCTTTTTGAAAAAACGGAATCATTCCTTCATGCGGAATATTGAAAGGTTCTATATTAATTTCTAAACAGCGCAATGCTTCTATTTCTAAAAATGCGTCGAGAAGAAACATCGAAGTAGAGTGAAGGTGCATAAAACTGCATGGAAAGTGTTCGGCAATCATACGGTCAACCGGCTGAACCAAGGACCGGTAGAGTTCCGGAGAAAACGAGGCGGTTGCGTCTTCCTGCATGCGAACAATCGGGGACGGAGCCCAAATTTGGTACTGTGAGTCGAAATATCCTCCATGAAAGAGAGGAATCCGTTCCCAAACCGCTTCTATAAACTGAATAAAGATTTTTCCAAGCTTCTCGATCAGCTGGGAAGATTTATCAGGATATTCGATTAAATCGATCAGACTCCGGTTATGACCGCGCAGCACTGCATGAAGATCGGTTGGCCCTAATTCGGCATTATGACTTACAGGGTACCTGCCTTCGGATTTTCTTACTAACGCCGATGCAAAATCAAGATATTTCGTTAGCCAGGGATTGTCGGCTTCGAGAGCGACCGCCAGAGCTTGGTCCCACGAGAGGTTTCTTTCCTCCGGAAGGACACTTTGCGGCAGGACCCGCACCCTGTTGCCCAACGCGGCCGGCAGGAATGCCGGAAATGCAACCATAGTCGGACAGACGCCCCGGAGTATATCGTCATCGATTTTTTCACCTTCCAGCAGCAGCTTTTCCGTTTCATCGAGCCATTCTTCCGGTCGTACCATGTCTATTGAGACAAAATCGTTCACACCCCAGTTACGGCAGGCTGAAAAATACTCGACAGGAAACCATCCTACTTGAGTAATTCCGATGAGAGGACGGGAGGTTTTCGTGAAACGCCCGGACGCGCCGCTGCTCTGCTGCGCACCGGTGCGGTCTGCGGCAGTTTTCCGGCTTTCAACCGGACCGTCTACATGACCTCCGTCCCTCGTATCGGTCATTTTTGCGGTTTGCCGGGGGGACCTCGTTGAAAATTCCCAAAATTGTCTATATCGCTCTATTTTTGCCGGATCATTTCCGAAAGGATACTGGTTCATTTGACTCCTCCTCCGAGTCTATCATCATAGAATTGAAATTTCTTCACATGCCGCATATTCCTGTTTTGAAAGAAGCTCGCATTATAATTCTATCCCATTTTCATAAAGCTTGTTATACTGTACGATCCATTTACATCTTTTTTTAAGACGGTGGATGCAATTGCCGTCTATTCTTATTGTGCAAGGGGCTAAAGTAATTACAAATGAGTGATGAAAAGAAAAAGCGATTAACAAGAACAAAACCGTGGGCGGGATTGCTTTCCCGAAAAGGACAATATCCTGGTTCGCCCGGTAATCCGGAATCACTTACTGTCGGAGAAACCGCGGACACCTACGGTGAGTTTGTCCGGAAAAACAGCAGATGGAATTTTGCCGTCAATGTATCTGATCTCACTTCCGCCCATCTCGGTGAAGCGTTCATTTTTACAACCACGATTCTTCCCCTCTACGCAAGCTATCTTACCGATTCCGCGGTCCTCATCGGCCTGATCCCGGCCATCCAGCAGGTCGGATTCATGCTGCCTCAATTGTTGACCTCCCGGAAGGCAGAGACGCTTGGCAGGAAAAAACCTTTTATTGCTAAAATCAGTACGATGGAACGGCTGCCGTATCTGTTTATAGCGCTGTCAATCCTTCTTATCCCTCAGGCCCCCAATTGGCTTGCTTACGTTATTTTGGCGGTCTGCATCGCGGCGGCAAGCGGAAGCGGAGGACTCGCCTCCCCCGCGTGGAAGGCGATGCTCGCCAAGGTGATCCATCCTGACAGGCGGGGAATGATGTTCGGTTTAGGTCTCTCTTTAGGCGGATTCTTCGGCATCGGCGGTTCACTTATTGCTCGACAGATCCTAAAGGTAATGGAGTTTCCCGTCTCTTTCGGGTTTTGTTTTCTTTTGGCCTTTATCGCGCAGGCTATTTCGTGGGGTTTCCTCATGCTGAATCGGGAGCCTGAGAAAAAGCCGACCCGATCCACTCCTCCTACGTGGGAATATTTTAAAAAGCTCCCTGCCATCCTGCGGTCGAACAAACCGTTTACCAGATATCTGATAAGCCATTTCCTCACTTTAATGGGAACGATGGGAGTATCGTTCTATATCGTCTACGGGAAAAACAACCTGGGCATTTCGGATGAGTTCGCCGCCACACTTACCATGGTGGCCTTAGTCAGCCAATCCGTCGGTGTTGCACTCCTTGGTAGAATTGGTGATAAAATCGGCCATAAATGGTCGACGATTATTGCAACAATTTGTGGAATCG
Organism: uncultured Spirochaetales bacterium; assembly: GCA_964543975.1. GTDB lineage: Bacteria > Spirochaetota > Spirochaetia > SPDA01 > CAZJBZ01 > CAZJBZ01. The sequence continues at coordinate 7,112 of CAZJBZ010000033.1, read as the reverse complement.
GGGCATTGGTGTTCATGCTGCTGCTCCCCTCAAGTCTCTGGCTCATTCCTGTCTTCGTCCTCGTGTCCTTAACAATTATGGGACTGAAGGTCTCCCGCGTCAGCATTACAATGGAGTTTTCGCATGAAGATGATATTCCGACCTACACCGCTCTTGCAGGAACGATCCTCGGCGTCCCCATCCTCTTTGCCCCCATGATCGGCGGCTGGATTATCGATACCATCGGTTATGAGCCGATGTTTATTACCGCGATTGGTTTTTCGATCGTAGGGATGTTAATGATGTGTTTCGGCTTCAAAGACCCGCGGAAGCAGAGTTGATCTGAGATTCCGGACTGGTTTCTCTACACCAATTTCGGCTTTTACGCACACTGAGGGTTCTACTCGGTCCCTGCATTCGGAAACGAATGGTGCGGGAAACGGATGTTCGATCCTTCACAAGAAATCCACCATGAAATGGTGAAACGGTACGGCCCCGAAGAGTGGGGACGGAGGTAGTCTTGATAATCGTTTTGTTCGCCCGATTTCCAGGCCCGGTCACTTCAAATGGTTTTTTGATGACTGCCGTCCGGAGGATGTCCGATACACGCAGACCAAAGACGGTTCAACCCTCTACGCAATAAGCCTCGGCAGGCCTGCAGGAAATCTGCGTCTTTCCGCATTGGGCAGAAACAGCGGCAATATAGACAGACCCATTAGTTCGGTCCGAGAGCTTCACAGCGAGAGGGAGACATCGTGGTCTCAGGATGGCGATGCTCTCACGATCACTCCTACAACTAAGCTTAACATGGATGAGAAGCAAGACCAGCGGAAGGCTTACGCTTGGAGAATTAGGTTTAGGTAAGCGTGTCTATCGGGGCGGTGGGTGGCTGTAGAATAGCTACAACTCTTCGATTTCCTTGTTCAGTGTATCTCGGCCACGGGTGAGCCAGTCGATATTAAATCGTGCAAAGGTCAGCTTTTCATAGGGAGTTTGTTTACCGCTTTCATAAAAGCAGCAGATCGCTCCGTCCCCAGCGATACACATATCGGAATAACCGGAGAATTCGGTATTAATCGTTCGTGAAACCGGCCAGCTTCGGCATTCATCGTAACTAAGTCGGACCGTCAGATTTTTCCTTTCCATAGGTTCCGTCGGGCTTGCCGGGTTGCAGAATAACACTCTGTTTTGTCCCTCTATGACAGCTGAAGTAAATCTGATAACGCTTCCTTGGCAACCTGGTTCGGGAAGATAGGCATCGCGCACGGTGGGAGAGAAGCTCATCCCATAGTCGGAACTCCATGAAACTCCTCTATAGTTCCATCCCTCGGATGATCGAGGGTGATTTCGACAGTTGAGATAGAGTTTTCCGTCCGACGATTCCAAAACGGTCGCTTCATTGGTACCGGAATCAGCACCTCCGCCCAACCTCCACTTTTTCCCGTGATCATCGCTATAGATGATGTGAGAATGGTGGGGGTCCAAATTTTCGTCGCCATGTTTTTTTATAACGTGATTACAGGGAATGATAATTCGCCCGTTTTGTAATTGTATTCCGTGTACCGGTCCTGTTGCGTACCAGGTACAATCTGGCTCTTTTACCTGTTCGGTTATTTCACTCGGGGTTGACCAAGTTTGGCCGTTGTCACTGCTTTGGGTTATCCAAACGGTGCGATTTCCCTTCCCTTCACAGATTGCCTTTTCATCGTCTTTGGCCCGGTTTTTTGTGAAGAGCAAAAGAATTGTTCCATCGGTCCCGTCCACAACAGGGACCGGGTTCCCGCAGGTATAACGTTTTTGGGTAACAACGACCGAAGGCCCGGAAAAGGTGCGTCCGTTATCATCACTGTGAAGGACTACAATATCGATCTGTCCTGAATCCTGGGCTGAGTTCCTCCGTCCCTCACAAAACGCAAGAATTCTTCCGTCCTGACTTTTAATGACGGCAGGAATTCGGTAACAGGCGTATCCTCCCTCCCCTCCGACAAGGATATCCGATTGTTCAAAAAATTCCATCTTGATCTCCTGCAGTTTTTCGGTTCCACTTACTCATTTGTGATGAGTTTGGAAAACTGTACCTGCATCGACTGTTTTGCTGTCGACAAAAGTATATCAAGTTGGAGAAGATTATGCGAGGCAGTTACAAAAATCTTTTTTTTAAAATGGTCCGAACGACTATCGTTCTGTCCACCTCCTCGATACGTTGATGACTGCCGACCGGTAATATCCGGGGTAGCGTGGCCTCCGTATCCGTGCAAGCTTTCCGTGATAGCCGGTTAGTATCCCGGTCCTAGTAAATCGATTGTCCCTTCAGGCCATTTGAAATGGGGGGAATATACCATAGCTGCTTCGTTCCAAAATGGGTATTTATTGGGATTTTCCGATAAGGAGTTGATTATTTTATTCTTGATTTTCATGGCTCCAAGTTTTTCGTAAAAGGGTTTAACATCATTCGTTGTCTGGAAAAGAGAAGCTTTGTATAAACCATTATCAACATTTTCAAAAGCACTTTTCACTATTTCTTTAGCATATCCTTTCGTTCGTTCTTCCGGTTTTGTGCATACACCTGCAAGAGCCATAATGGTCATGCTGTTACCGGCTATTTGTATTTCCCTCGGAAAAACTTCTCCTTTTGATAAGCACTTACCATCTAAGCAAATATAGAAGATCCCTGCCGGTTTTTTCGTAGTAATATTTTTATGGTTTTTTATCCACGTGGGCGCATTTTGTTTTGCAGCTTTTTCGGGTACTACACCATATTTGGGCCAACACAGCAAAGTTAAATAATACAGTTTTTCCGCAGTTTCTTCTGTTATTTCCGAGAAAGGTACAAATTTAATTGTATTGCCCATCATTATTAACTCCCGCAAGTTGTTATGAAAATAAAATAAAGCCTATTATGCATTTTTTTTCTTTTTCTGTCAAAAAAGGCTTGACGGCAAGCTATGCCATAGGTTATAGTAACTAAAACGATTAACGTATATAGATTTAGTAAAACCTTTTATTTTAATGGATTTAGTAATGGCGACAATTAATGATGTAGCTAAAAAAGCAGGTGTTTCCGCAACCACTGTTTCGGTTGTTCTTAATAAGAAGGATGGGTTGATAAAAATAAGTCCTGATACAAAAACACGGGTTTTAGATGCTGCGAAGTCTCTTGACTATACACCTAATGCATTTGCAAAAGCCCTTCGTACAAATCGAAGCTCAACCATAGCAGTATTATCATTCGATATTGTAGACCCCTATTGTTCTTATATTATTAGAGGGGCGGAAGGAATACTTGCAAAAAATGATTATAACACATTGATATTTGATTTAAATAATGAGTATGAAAGATTAAGACGATTTACTAGGATAGTACATCAGCAGAACATTGACGGTGTCTTAATTATATCCGCGTCCGTTGAAATCGATCAGGATATTATTTCTGAGTTCAGTGGAGAAAACATTCCTTTTGTCAGTATAGGAAGAGAAATAAACGAGGAAATAATTCCGTCCGTTGTTGTAGATAATTTTAGGGGAGGATATCTTGCTGCGGAACATCTAATAAAACTGGCACATCGTGAGATTGCTTTCATTTTAGGACCTCCAAAGTATGTTGACTCTTTACAACGTTGGGAAGGCATAAAAAAGGCTTTGGATGATTATGCAATGAAAATTGATAATGAACTTCTAACAAGTGAAACTATCATCGGTTGGAGTCCTGACGCAGGATATGAGTCTATGAAACACCTATTAAAAATGAAAAAGAATATAAGTGCAGTTATTGCTTTTGATGATATTTCAGCTTTCGGGGCAATAAGAGCTATTCTTGAGCGTGGCCTTCGAGTTCCTGATAACATTTCAGTTATAGGATTTGATAATTTGCCGGCTTCTGCCTTTTACAACCCACCGTTAACAACAATTGGATATTCAATGGAAGAAATGGGGGTGAAGGGGGCAAAAATATTACTCAACATGATTGACAGAAAGAAGTCGGCGCAGAAAATTAACAAGCATACGATCAAAACGACGCTTGTTAAAAGGGAATCAACAATACATATAGATGAAAGGAGGTGAAAAAAAATAAAGAATTTAGGCTATTACCACAAAGCTCTATTTTGAAAAAGGTACAATTAAAAAAGTATAATACGTTGTACAAGACTAACGTAAAAACCAAAGTTTTTTAAAGGAGACAACAATGCGAAAGAAGTTGATGCAAATGTTAATTTTGTTCATTTTTCTCTTTACAACAGCTGTTATATTTGCGGGTGGACAAGGAGAAGAGGAAAATGTTGCGGCTAAAGAGGCTAAAGTACTCAAGATTTGGGTTTTTGATATAGCGAATTTCCAAGCCGGTTATAAAGAGTTATTTCCCGGTTTTGAAAAAGCCAACCCAAATATAAAAATAGAAGCTTCAAATTATGGATGGGACGAGTTAAGCAATAAGATAACCACTGCTTTGGCTACCGGGGGAGATTTGCCCGATATTACCGAAGTTCCGGTTTCTTTTATTTCTCCGTTTATAAGAGAAAAAGCGTTCGAAGTAGTACCGGAATGGGTTATCCCCGAAGCCCAGATAACCGACAAATTTTGGCCACAAACTGTGGAACACCTTCATTACCAAGGACACTACTATGGTCTGGCATGTACCTATACTACCGATAAGGTAGGAATTATCTATAACAAAGATATCTGGCAAGAAGTCGGTGTAACACCTGATAAAGCTTCAACGTGGAATGATTTTATGGTGATTGCGCAAAAACTGACAAAGACCGATGCAAACGGCAATATTATTAGACCAGGTCTTATAAACCATGGTGGGGAAGAAGAAGAAACAATCTTAGGATGGACGATGCAGTACGGTGGAGACATACTCAACGATGACGAAAGCAGAATCCAATTGAATACTAAAGCCGGAAAGAAGGCGCTTCAAACATATTATGATGTCGTCTACAAATGGAAAGTGGATAATCCCAAGTTTAGCGCATGGGACATGTTCCCCAAAGGACAGGCTGCTTCATTTATGGTCGGCCCATGGTTTGGAGCGAATATGACTGCAGATTATCCTGATCTCAACTGGGGTTTCTTTCCACAACCGCCTTTAACGAAAGAGTATCCACCATATTTTACACTAGATGTAGGTTGGGTGAGGGTTGTTCCCAAAGACGCTGATAACACTGATTTAGGATTCCAATGGATGAAATACATGCTTGACGATGATAATGCGGTAGAGTGGGCACTCCATAATGGTGAACTGCCTCCTCTAAAAGAAGCGAGCCAAAGGCCGGAGATACTTGAACATCCGGCAATGGGACCAATCGCAAAACGCTTACAGTACGGTGTAGCTGTGGATCTCAGAAATGCAACAAAATATCGCGAAGTCTTTTATAATATCCTTGATCGAATTATGCTTAATGAAATCTCTCTGGATGAGGGATTGAAAATGCTGGAAGAAAAAGGGAATGAAGTACTCGCGGAGTATGATGAATATTATTAAATCATATATATGATTAAAAAAGTAGATGCGAAGAGCAGGAAAAATGGTGAAAGACATTTAATGAATCCAGCCTCTCCGCATCTACTCTCTTTATGTAAGATAATACAAGTAAAAAGTCAACAAGAAAGGAATTACAGATGAAATTTAATATCGATTCGTTTATAAGATCTTTACCATCATTAGATTTGACTAAGAATATTTCAGAATCCGAACATTCGGAACGTATAAAGAGAACACAAGAGTATTTGGAAAAAAACAATCTTGATGCAGGGTTTGTTTATAGTAGTGAATTAAAGCCGGGAGATACGGGATGGCTGACAGGCTATGAGCCTTCAATTGAGGACACAGGCTGTATAGTCGGGGAGAGAAAAGCTCTTATTGTAGGTGGTCCCGAAGGAGAGCTGTATGCAAACGAACAAAAAAAAGCCGGAGAATTTAGAAATGTAAAAGAACTCCAGATACCTGAAGAAGATTATCCAGGTGCAAAATTCTATTCTTTTGATGAAGTTTTTAAAGAAGCTTGTGGAAAAACTGTCAAAAGAATAGGCTTGCTAAGCCCGAAAAGCGTTGTGCCTGTGGAGATACTAGATATTATTAAAGAGTCTACAGGAGCGGAAATTGTTGATGCGAGTGATTTCCTATTTAAGGCCCGATATATCAAAAGCAATACAGAACAAGAATTGATGAAAACCGCAGCAGTAATTTCTACGTATGCTATGCAAGCTATGGTGGATGCTCTTGAGGTAGGAATAAGAGAAAACGAAGTCGCCGCGTGTGGTGATTTTATTATGAGATACATGGGTTCTGACGGACGTCCCGGGTATTCTACCTTTGTAAATTCGGGTTATAGATCGTCGAATGTGATAGGCCGTGCTTCAAACAAAATAATAGAAGATGGAGAACTTGTCGTTCTGGGAGCAAGCGCGCGGTTCCAAGGCATGACCTCATGCTTGGGACGTACTGTTGTGGCGGGAAAAGGGAATGATGCTCAATACGAGTTTTTGGAACATGGTACAAAAGCGTATGAATATGCCGTGAAAGAATTTGGCTATGAAAAACCTGCCAAAAATGTCGATATCGCCGCTCGTAAATATCTGAGTACCTACAAATTAGATCCAATGTATAGTGTCGTACACAACATCGGTTGGACTGAGGCTATGGAGGGGTGCGGTGCCGCCACACAATATTCAACATACAATTTCCAAAAAAATATTACGGTAATGGTTGATGTCGGTATTTTTTATCGACCGTTTAAATCTATTGAAGCACAGAACTTAGGGTTTAGGATGGAAGATCCTTTTCTCATTAATGATGCGGGAAAAGTAGAAAAAATGACTGATATGGCTCCGAGGGCTTGGAAGTAGGAGAAAACATGGAAATAGAAAACATATACTTAATCTCACATACTAATTGGGACCGTGAATGGTATCTTCCATTCGAACGCTACCGTTATAAAATGGTCCATTCTATGAAGAAAGTATTAAACGTGTTAGAGGACCAACCCGACTTCTCTTGCTATATTTGGGACGGACATTCCAGTGTCATTGAAGATTTTTTAGAGATTGTTCCTGAAGAAGAAGATCGTCTTCGAAAACAGATAAAAGCTGGGCGGCTTTTGGTAGGTCCTTGGTATATCACTACCGATGAATAT